>JAFGXX010000005.1 GCA_016936435.1 Bacteroidales bacterium | reverse complement strand
GGAGACGGGAACGATAAATGTCACGCCCGACAACACGATAAACCTTAGTTCTGCTGCCGGAACAGATGCACAATCATTCTGCGAGGGAACAGCTCTTTCCGATATAACATATTCGACTACCGGAGCGACAAATGCTACTTTCAGCGGCCTGCCTGCAGGAGTGACAGGCATATGGGCATCAGATGTTGTTACCATCAGCGGGACACCGACCGAATCGGGGATATTCAGCTACACGGTTCTGTTGACAGGAGGATGCGGAAACATATCTGCTAACGGGACAATTACTGTTAACCCGATCCTGCCAGTAAGCGTAACGATAAGTCCTGATGCCAATCCTTCATGCGCAGGAAGCACCGTGGTCTTCACCGCAAATCCGGTCAACGGAGGTAGCACACCTGCTTTCCAGTGGAATGTTAACGGTGCTGATGTTGGACTTAATAGCGACACCTATAGCTATATACCTCTAAACAATGATGTTATCACTGTGACTCTTACTTCGGGTGAAGCATGTGTAACAGGAAATCCGGCAACTTCACCAGCGGTGGTGATGGTTGTTAACGAGAATCCTTCAGGTTCAGTCTCGGTCGTGAATGTACTGTGCCATGGTGCTTCAACCGGATCAGTCGATCTTACAGTGACAGGAGGGCTTTTGCCATACTCCTTCCTATGGGATAATGGAGAAACAACTGAGGATCTGACGGGAATAGTTGCCGGAACTTACAATGTACTGATTACTGATGCAAACAATTGTACAGCTACAGTCATGGCAGAAGTAAGTCAGCCTGCGACTCCTCTTACCGGGATAATCACTTCACAGACAAACGTTTCGACAATAGGAGGCAGTGACGGAAACGTTACCGTTCAAGGTGTGGGAGGCACTCTGCCATATCAATACAGCTTTGAGGGAGGTCCTTACCAGCCTTCAGGGACCTTTGAGAATCTGTCAGCCGGGAACTATGTCGTGAGAGTTCAGGATCTGAACCTGTGCACCTATGATGTTCCGGTAGTGATAACACAGCCTTATCTGCCATTGACGGGTATAATAACAGACCAGGTCAACGTGCTTTGCTACGGTGATTCGACAGGCAGTGTTACTGTCGAAGGTCTTGAAGGAGTAGCGCCGTATCAGTATACGATTAACGGAACTGATTACTTTGTTTCGGGGACATTTGACAAGCTCAAGGCGGGATTATATACTGTTACTATAAGGGATGCAGTTCTGAATACCTTTGATGTTCCTGTAGAAATTCTTCAGCCTGCTTCAGCCCTGGCAGTTGCAACATCGCAGCAGAATGTGAGATGCAACGGAGGCTCTGACGGTTATGCCGTAGCTCTGGCATCGGGTGGCACGGGAGCATACACATGGTCGTGGAACACGACTCCGGTCCAGACTGCTGATACTGCCACAGGGCTTTCACCGGGACTCTACACTGTTCTGGTAACGGATGCCAACATGTGTACGGCAACTGCCGAAGTAACTATCACGGAACCTGAAGTGCTTACTGTTTCTGCAACTACAACCGACGCTAATTGTCCCGATTCCTACGACGGATCAATAACACTCGACATTCAGGGCGGCGCTGCACCGTATAATGTATACTGGGAAGACGGGGCGACGACTCAGAACCGGACTGAAGTTATGCCGGGAACCTACAATGCGGTTGTAACCGATGACAATGGCTGTGCTGCCTCGGTGAGTGCAGTGGTTGGATTTATTGGTACATTTAACTGTGTCGAGATACCGAATATTATCACCCCTGATCCTGCCGACGGGTATAACGATGAATGGATAATACGTAACATCCATATTTATCCTGATGCCGAAATAAAGGTGTATACCAGATGGGGAAGGCTTATCTATCAAAGCAAGAATCCTTCTTCGGAGCCATGGAAGGGAAGATACAGTAACGGAAATCTTGTTCCGACAGATTCGTACCATTATATTCTTGATCTGCATGACGGATCCAAACCCAGGTCGGGAGTGATAAGTGTGATAAGGTAATAAACAGATAATATGACGACCAGAAGATATATGAAAACTCCGAGGAAAATATTATCACTGCTAATTGCGAGCCTGATTGGAGCTTCGGCCTTTGCACAGCAGGTTCCCATGTACAGTCAGTATATCATGAACGGGTATCTTGTCAATCCCTCCTTCGCCGGGCGCGACGGTTACACGACCGTTACCCTGACCACACGCGAACAATGGGTTGGTCTTGACCAGGCCCCGGCAACATACGCTGCCAGCTTCCAGACACGGTTGCTGAAAAACAGCTACATCTCCAAATCGACATCGGTCAAGAAAAAAGTCGTTCGTCCGACCAAGGGAGGCAAAGTAGGCCTGGGCGGCTATGTCTTCAGCGACTATAACGGTATAATGAGGAGAACAGGATTTCAGGTTGCCTATGCTTATCACATCACAATGGGCGAAACGGAAGGATACCCCAACAACCTCGCTTTTGGTCTGGCCTTCACCGGATACCAGTTCGCGATAAACACCGAAAATCTGATCTATGACGTTAATGATGCTTTCCTGAATAATTATGACAGGTCGGTTTTCATTCCCGATTTCAACTTTGGGGCAAGCTATACCACGTCGAGATACTACGCCGGTTTTGCCATGACAAACATTCTCCGTGGGTCGCTTCTTTTCTCCGACACTGTTGCTGTGAACAGGGATGAACTTGGTCATTTTTACCTGACGGGAGGTTATAAATTCGATATTGCTTCCGACTGGATACTTGAGCCGTCTGCCTTCCTGAAATCATCTGATATGTTCGCAAAGTCATTTCAGATGGATATTACCGCAAGAGTCTATTACCGGAATGATTATTGGCTCGGACTTTCTCTCCGAACCAATGATGCCCTTATACTTATGCTGGGCTTGAAGTATGACAGGTTTCATTTTGGTTATGCCGTCGACTTTACTCTTACCGACATGAGGCGTAACAGTTTCGGAACCCACGAGCTTACCCTGGCTGTCAAATTCGGGGAAAGTGCAAGAAGATACCGCTGGATCAACGCCTATTGAAAGTGCTTTAATACATATATATGTCAGAAGGTATCGTGAAGAGAATCAACGGTACCCTTTTGCTGCTGTTGACAATTTCTTGTTGTGATGTTTTTCCCCAGGTTGAGGAAACTCATTCCCTGAGGTTCATGTTCTGGAATGTGGAAAACTTTTTTGATGCCCGTGACGATACGGTTATCGATGACGATGAGTTTCTGCCCGGGGGTGTCAGACGATGGACATGGAAACGGTATTATGACAAGACCGTCGCTCTCTCGAAGGTTGTCGTGGCGGCAGGGGGATGGGAAGCTCCTGCATTAGTGGGACTTTCGGAGGTTGAAAACAGGATGGTGGTTGAAGATCTGGTCAGGAGAACAGGCCTCTCAAAGTCAGGTTATTCAATCATCCATGAAGATTCTCCCGACCCCAGGGGTATAGACGTGTGTATCATGTATCGTCATGATATTGTTAAGGTATTGGAATACAGGTATTTTACACCGGCAGATACGCAGGTTACACCGTTCAGGTCGAGGAGTCTTCTCTATGCAAAATTTCTGATCTGCGAGGATACAGTACATGTCTTTCTGAATCACTGGCCGTCCAGAAGGGGAGGGGTGCTTGCGGCTGAATCGTTGCGTACAACAATAGCCATGTTGCTCCGGGAAAAAGCTGATTCTGTCGCTGAAGCGGAAGGCGGAGGTGCTTTCATAATATTTGCAGGCGATTTTAATGCCACTCCCACTGACAGGATTATGAATATTCTGAAAGAAGATTATACGTCAGGCTTATCTATGATAAACCTTTCGGCCTTATTGTCGCCAGGTACGGGAACATACAGATACAGGGGAATATGGGAGATGATAGACCAGGTTTTAGTATCGGAACGTTTTCTAAGGGGACCCGGCAGCATGCGTGTCAATCCGGCTTCATTAAGGATATTCAATGAAAAATTTGTTCTTACCGAAGATCCTGTATATCCCGGGCCATCACCTTTATCAACATACAGGGGCTTCAGTTATCAGGGCGGATTCAGTGATCATTTGCCTGTGCTTCTCGATATCATTTCGTCGAAGCTTTACTGACAGTAGTAAGTCCCAGTTCCTTTCCTTTTTTAAGCATCAGTTTTCTCGCGGCTTCATGTTCGTTGGGGATTATACCCTCGAGGATAGCTTCCCTGATGGCATTTTTAATAATTCCCACTTCCCTGCCGGGCTTAATTCCGAATGTCTCTATGATCTCTGTGCCGTCGACAGGAGGCTGGAAATTCCTGATTGCATCCTTCTCTTCAATCTCCTTCAGCTTCTTCCTGACGTATCTGAAATTCTGAAGATGCTGCTTCTTCCTGGCTTCGTTCTTGGAAGTTATATCGGCTTCGCAGAGTGTCATAAGATCGTCAATGTCGTCGCCTGCTTCAAAAAGCAGCCTTCGCACGGCAGAATCTGTTACCTCTTCCTGTGAAAGTACTATGGGCCGAAGGTGCAGGTCGACAAGCTTCTGAACGTACTTCATCCTGTCGTTAAGAGGAAGCTTCATTCTCCTGAAAATGTCGGGTATCATTTTCGAGCCTATAAATTCGTGGCCATGAAATGACCATCCTGTGCCGGGTATGTACTTTTTTGTTGCAGGTTTTGCAATGTCGTGAAGAAGAGCAGCCCATCTCAGCCACAGATTGTCAGATTTCCCTGCAACATTATCAAGGACTTTTATTGAGTGGAGGAAGTTATCCTTGTGAGCCTTTCCTTCTTTTTTGTCAACACCTTTAAGCCTGTCCAACTCGGGAAATATCAGGCTGAGAAGTCCCGATTTCTCAAGAAGGATGAATCCGCGCGATGGCTGATCGCACATAATGATCTTGTTAAGTTCGGTGACTATCCTTTCCTTTGATACAATCCTTATCCTTTCAGCGTTAGAAGCTAATGAACTGAATGTTGAGGGCTCTATGGTAAAATTTAATTGTGTTGCGAATCTTATTGCCCTCATCATACGGAGAGGATCGTCGGAAAAAGTAGTGTCAGGACTGAGGGGTGTCCGGATAATCTTCATTTCCAGATCTTTCATGCCGTTAAAGGGATCGACGAACTGACCGAAAGTCTCTGCATTCAGACTTATGGCCAGGGCATTTATGGTGAAATCTCTTCTCTCCTGATCATCCTGCAGGGTGCCGTTTTCCACAACAGGTTTCCTTGAATCTCTGCTGTATGATTCCCGGCGTGCCCCAACAAATTCAATCTCATAATTCCTGAACCGGAACATCGCAGTTCCAAAATTCTTAAAAATATTTACTTTCAGCCGGCGGTCTATCCTGTGTGCAACTTTCCCGGCTATGTCAATGCCGTTCCCTAAAACAACAATGTCTATATCCTTTTCATCATGTTCGCGTTTCAGGATACAGTCACGCACCCACCCTCCTATAACGAAAGCCTGTACATTTTCAGCCGTCACTACCTCTGAAAGTACCCTGAATATGTTGTCATTTAGACATATATTCATATATAGATATGACAATTTGTTAATTTCTTCTGACAAAGTTACAATTATTAGCCG
>JAFGXX010000183.1 GCA_016936435.1 Bacteroidales bacterium | reverse complement strand
GTTTACGAAAACCCTGTAATACCCGGCTGCGGTGATAAACAGTCTGGCGTTACGGATGTCATTGTCCGTTTCAAATTCCTTGCGGAACAGGGGGGCAGGATGATCAGAGTAGAACAGTGAATCGTGTTCCGGAAGAGGACGTGCATCGGTTATCCATTCTGCTTCCTTCTTTTCAGAAAAAATATCACCTGTCGTTTTTTGATCAAATCCCTGGCATGCGGCCAGGAAGATCAGGAGGATTATGAAGCTTATATTTTTCAATGTACCGGGATCAATGTTTGTCTTTCCAAAAGATTTCGGGATCATTATTTCACGCTTATTTTTCTTTATAATCGCGTATAATGATCCTGTCCTGGTACAGTTTCACTTCCAGCTTCTGTTTGCTCCGCCATTTCAGTTTTCTGATATACTCCATTGGGATGGTCACTGAGTAGCTGGTCCCGCTGGATACCTTTGTAAGGCTCCGGATATGACTCTCTTCAATTTTTCTGCGTGTCATGGTAATAAATATTTCAACGTATTAAAATACGGTTTTTAATACGGCGATGCAAATATTTTTTCCGTTCACGTCCATACTCCCGTTTTTTTTAGTGGCTGGTTTGAAGATTCCGGATTTTGAGGAACAAAGTTACGAAGTTCCGCAAGGCGGGATGAGATTTCGAAAGTTCTCAATCCGCAATCCCCTTTCCGCAATCCCCAATCCTTGCCCGACTGGTTCGTCCGGGCGGGCGCAATCCGCAATCATCCAATGCATCATTCAGAGGGAGTCGGGTGAAGTTATGTGAGTGCGAGTTTTCATATTATCCATTTCTTTTTGATAAAGAACAAGCTGGAGTAAAATAATACGAAGCAAAAAATCAGTACCAATGCAAAATCCAGAACAATGGATAAAGCATTATCCCCCGTTATAGAATATTTTAGAATATCAACTCCGTATGTCACAGGTAATAAATAAGAAAAAGGTCGGATGAAAACAGGTAATGCAGCAACAGGAATAAATAACCCACATAAAAAGATCATCGGGAAACGAAAGAAGTTAGAGTAGGTCTGTGCTTCGAATACTTCTTTGGCAGATACGGATATGAACAGTCCAAGTAGTGTTGAAATAATTGATAATAAAATAATCCCGATAACCAGCAATGCCCAGTTAGTAACAATAGCCTTAAAATATATAACAGAAAACAATACCGGAATGATGCTATTGAAAATTCCAAACAATATTGCTCCTGCTATTTTTGCCATTATCAGTAATTCCATCCTGAGTGGTGCTAATAATAGTCTCTCAAAAGACCGTGATTTCCTTTCAAATGTTATGGTTACAGACAGCATGGAAGTTGTGCCAAACAATATGGACATTGCTACTATCCCGCTAAAAACTTCTTCGATATGGAATGCTGTTTTTGTTTTTACAAACATCATAAGCATCCAGGCAAAAGGGAATATGATACCCCAACTGATGTTCGGGGGTTTCAGATAATAATTCTTCATGTCCTTCAGCAGGATGTTCCAAAATGCGATATTCTGTTTCATTTTTTTTCTTTTTCTTTCTCTTTCTCTTTCTTCATCAAGTCAATTTCTATACCTGTCAGTTTCACAAAAGCGTCTTCCAATGATGGTCTGTGCAATCGTGCTTCAATAATGAAAATGTTCTCTGACGATAAAAACTTTACTATGGGTGATATATCAATAGGTTTAACGCTTATAATTTTTATGGTATTATCGTTCTTAAAATGGCAGGTTATATAAGTGAATTTTTCATTCAATTTTGCTGATAGTTGCGCTTTATCGCTGATATTTTCATCGAGAACAACTTCTATTATGTGTTCATCTTTTGATTCGTTTATTAAATTTTCCACTGAATCAATCCTGATGATTTTACCCCTGTTTAAAAAAGCAATCCTGTCGCAAAGTCTTTCAGCCTCTTCAATATAATGAGTTGTAAGAAAGACCGTTGTCCCTTTTTGGTTTAATTTCTTAATCAAATCCCTTATTTGTCTGGCACTTGCCACATCAATACCAGAGGTGGGTTCATCTAAAAATAAGATCTGTGGATTATGTATAAGAGCAGCAGCTATGGTTAGTTTTCGCTTCATTCCTTTCGAATAAGCCTTGAATTTTCTATTTGCTGCCTCATTTAACTGGAATGTATTGAGTAAAACTTTTGCTTTGTTTTCTCTATCGTTTTTTGAAAGACCATACAGTGAACCACAGAAACATAGATTATCATATCCACTCATTTCATCATACAGATTGCTTTCATCTGCAACTACCCCTATGATTTCCTGTGCTTTTTTAATGTTCTTGGTCAAATCAACGCCATCATAATATACTTTCCCTGCAGAAATTTTTGCCATCCCTATAAGCATATTGATGGTGGTAGTTTTGCCTGCACCATTGGGACCCAATAGTCCAAATATTTCACCTTTCTCTACCCGGAATGATATATCATCAACTGCCCTGAAGTCATCATATTTTTTTGTCAGGTTTTTTATTTCTATAATTTTAGCTTTCATGGATTGACATGTCTCATATACAGGAATAAAAGTAGTTAATGTATGAACACTTTATAAGGTACTCGTGTTTTAATTTAAAGATAGCGGTATGGCAATATTTATTATTTGTCTGGTGGCTTTCCTCACAGCCATTTTGACCTTTTTTTCCGGATTTGGTCCTGGAACAATCTTAATGCCGGTTTTTTATAGCAATTTCCCCCGGAGCGGTAATTATATAAAGTTACCACACCATATTCTCAATTGGGATGCCATCAGTATCACAAATATCTATCATCGCATTAATTAATCTTGCCTCAGTGAAATTAGTTAAATCAGAAACCCTGATCGACGCTTCTTTTATCAGATTTTTTTCGAGAAGACAAGTCCTTCTGGTTCCCTTTAAGAGACATGATTCCGGGGTAAGCCAGTCGCCATTGGCAGATCTGAAGACAAGGTTTGCATAATATGTGTCGGTAACATAACCATTTTTAATTATGAGGATATCCTCGCAGCTTCCCCTTTTTTCAAACAGGACGTCGAGATTGCTTCTGTCAGCATATTTATACCTGTAATCTATTTCATTATCTTCTACAAGCCTCAGACTATTTACCGGGCGGATGGCATAGGGCTGAAATGTTGTTTCTCTTATTTCAGTATCATAAACGATTCTGCATTTAACGATTCCATTGCAGAACTTATATGGTACTTTAAGAATGGCATTAAGGTCGAAACACTTTCTTATTCCAAACAAGTCGGATAAAGACCTGTTCATCCTCCTGTTGTGGAATTCCAGGTTTTCCGGAGTGCCATTGTTAATCTTTATTGTTTCAAGCAATTGGTACATATACTTTATCAATGAGTTCCTTATATTCCGCTTCAGCATTGCTCATAAAAGTAATTCCTCCTCCGCTTTTGTAATACATTGAACCTGAGTTGTTCTCGATATACCTGATCATTACTCCGCTGTCAAGATTTTCACCGTCAAATACACCAAATATTCCAGTATACCAGCCTCTTTCATATTTTTCGTTATCATGGATTATTCTTACTGTCTCTTCTTTGGGAGCGCCGCTAACTGACCCTGCAGGGAGCATCCCAGTAATTATATTGCCAAGACGTTTACGAAAATCCCTGTCCAGCGATCCGCTTATCTCTGAACTCACCTGCAGAAGTGTCTTATCCGCTGTATTTATCCTGTCAATATACCTGTACCTTGTAACAACCACGTCCTTCGCTTCAATGCTCATATCATTCCTGATAAGGTCAATGATTGTGTTGTGTTCTGCTTTTTCCTTGATATTGGAAAGGATGACCGATTCGGCATCGGGAACTGAGGCATCGATTGTTCCCTTCATGGGGAAAGATCTTATCTTGTAATCACTTATTCTGACAAAGATCTCAGGTGAGAAGACCACGAATTTATCGTGATAAAGCAGCTTGTATTTCGCTCTGCTGAGGTAAAATATCTCTTCCAGGGTCAGATCAGTGAATATCCTGGTTGGGAATGTCAGATTCACCAGGAATGTCTTCCCGCGATGGATCTCTTTCCGGATATTAAGAAAAGATTCCAGGTATTCCTGGAAAGGAACAGGTTCTTTTTTAAAATGAAATGATCTGTAGTATTTCTTCTCTGAGGTAGTATTTGAAAGTAAAGGAGTTTCGAATTTAATTCCTTGTGGAATATCTTCCAGCCTGTAGATTTCCGGTGTGCGAATATTGAAATCGATGATGAACAGAAACGGTATATTCTTCTTACCGTAATCGTTCATAAGCTCAACGAATCTGGTGGCAGAGCAATTTTCCATTATTTCAGTTAAATACCCCGGAGTCAGAAAATAATCATCCGGAAATTTGTAAAATTAAAATTAATATTTACTTTTGCGCCGTCACTATATACAAATGAAAGCATATTGTCCATTTTGGTGTTGGTCGTTAAATGAAAATCGCAGAATTATGTGAGATTGTCAGCTATTGATTAAAAACATAAAATGATATTAATAACGGCCTGTCGTTCTCACGACAGGCCGTTTTGATTTGAAATATACACTGATGAAAAAGATAAAAATAAGAGTCATGACAAGGGAGATGCTCGCCGATCTGATCACTCCTGTCAGCATTTACCTGAGGATAAGGGATATTTTTCCTGACTCTCTGTTGCTGGAAAGCTCAGATTATCACGGGAATGAGAATAGCTTCTCTTTTATATGCATGAAACCATTAGCGCACCTCGAGGTCGATCACGGTCTGATTACTGAAACATATCCGGGAGGAGAGATAGTCAGAACGGAACTGGCAGATCACAGTAGGTTCAAAACCAGATTCGATAGATTCTTAAACTCATTCGAACCCGAAAAAATGCCAATGGCACTGCCGGTTAATGGTCTCTTCGGTTATATCGCATATGATATGATCGGTTTTTTCGAAAATGTCAGACTTGATCTGCCAGGTAACTCTGATTACGAAATACCCGACATGCATTATAGTTTTTTCAGGTACATAATCGCAGTAAACCACTTTCTCAACAAACTTTATATTATTGAAAACCTGGTTGAAACCGAAAGAAGTGATATTGACAGTGTCGTTTCACTCCTTAACAGCAGGAACATCGCAGAATATTCATTCAGGAGGGACGGTAATGAAAAATCTAATATTTCCGATGAGGACTTTAAGTTCATGGTTAAGAAAGGAAAGGAACACTGTTACAGGGGTGATGTATTCCAGGTTGTTATGTCGCGTCAGTTCACACAGAACTTCAGGGGTGATGATTTCAATGTATACCGTGCATTACGTTCGGTCAATCCTTCTCCTTACCTTTTCTACTTCGATTATGGTAACTTCAAACTTTTCGGATCATCACCGGAAACACATCTTAAGATTCAAAATGGCAAAGCATATATAAATCCAATTGCAGGAACCTTCAGACGTACCGGTGATGATGAAAAGGACAAACTGCTGGCACGGAAGCTGACGACCGACGTTAAAGAGAACGCTGAGCATATCATGCTTGTTGACCTTGCAAGAAATGACCTCAGCAGACATACTGTTAACGTGAAAGTGGAAAGTTACCGGGAGGTTCAGTTTTACTCACATGTCATTCACATGGTCTCGGCAGTTTCGGGAGAGATAGCAGAAGATTCCTCAGTAACAGATCTGATGATATCCACCTTCCCTGCCGGCACCCTGACCGGAGCGCCGAAATATAAGGCAATTCAGCTGATCGACAGGTATGAGAACCAGAAAAGGGGATACTATGGCGGAGCAATCGGATTTATTGATTTCCGCGGCAGATTTAACCACGCAATAATGATACGTACTTTTCTGAGCAAGGGAAATACACTTTTTTACCAGGCAGGCGCCGGCATCGTCACAGGTTCAGATGAAGAGAGCGAACTGCTGGAAGTGAACAATAAGATCGGAGCCCTCCGGAAGGCAATCGCAATGGCCGGAGAAATTATATAATAAAGAGCTGTCTATGAACGGGAAAATACTGATTATTGATAATTATGATTCGTTTACTTATAACCTTGTCCACCAGGTTACAGAACTGACCGGAATTCGTCCCGACGTTTTCCGGAACGATGATATAACACTCAGCAGGATAGATGATTATGACAAAATTATTCTGTCACCCGGACCGGGAATTCCTTCTGAGGCCGGGATCTGCATCGATATTATCAGGCAATATGCCGGAAAGAAAAAAATTCTTGGTGTCTGTCTGGGTCATCAGGCAATAGCGGAAGCTTTCGGCGCAAAGCTGCGTAATCTTGATTCAGTTTTTCACGGACTGGAGAAACCTGTCAGAGTTACAGATCCGTCAGATTATCTTTTCAAGGGCCTCCCCATTGTTTTCAATGCAGGACGATACCATTCATGGGTGGTAGAAAAAGAATACCTGCCAGATTGTCTGAGTATTACAGCTGTCGACGATAATGATCTCATTATGGCTATAAGGCATAGAGAATTTGATATACGCGGTGTTCAGTTCCACCCTGAATCAATTATGACGGAAACCGGATTAAGAATTATGCAAAACTGGATCGAAAAATAAGACAATGAAAAAAGTACTCAACCAACTCTTTGAATATAAAACCCTCAGCCGTAAAGAAGCAGAAGAGGTACTTACCAATATTGCCTCCGGCACATATTCCGAACCTGAAATAGCGGCATTCATTACAGTGTATCTTATGCGCAGCATCTCTGTCGCGGAATTATCAGGCTTTCGCGATGCACTTATGAATCTCTGCATACAGATTGACCTGTCTGATTTCGATATTGTTGATGTGTGCGGCACAGGTGGTGACGGAAAGAACTCTTTTAACATATCCACACTGGTAGCATTTGTCCTGGCCGGCGCTGGTCTTAAAGTCGCAAAACACGGAAATTTCGCAGTCACATCTGCATGTGGATCTTCAAACATTATGGAATACCTCGGATATAAATTCTCCACCAGATGTGATAAGCTCCGCTGCGAGATAGATAGAACAGGTATTTGTTTCTTACATGCACCCTTATTCAATCCGGCAATGAAAAACATTGCCCCGGTGCGAAAAGCCCTGAAGATCAAAACATTCTTTAACATGCTCGGACCTCTGGTAAATCCTGCATCTCCCGGAAAACAACTGACAGGAGTCTACAGTCTCGAGCTTGCAAGATTGTATAATTACCTGTTCCAGGAGTCGGGTAAACAGTATGCTATAGTCCATAATCTTGACGGTTATGATGAAATATCGCTTACTTCAGACTTCAAAGTCATAATGAACGGGATCGAACAGATCTTTAATCCTGAGCTTCTCAATTACGAAAGAACCTCTCCGGCTGCCCTGCATGGTGGTGCGACAGTCGGACTCGCAGCCGATATTTTTACAGGTATTCTCCAGGGGAAAGGGTCTGAAGCACAGAACAGTGTCGTCGTAGTAAATGCACAGATGGCTCTCAAATGCTGCCTGCCTTCAAAAAGCCACGATGAATGCCGTGCCATAGCCGAAGAGTCGCTTTTCTCAGGTAAAGCTCTTGGTTCCCTGAAGAAACTTATTGAAATGCAATAATGAACATCCTTGAACAGATAGCGGTAAACAGTCAGAAGGAGCTGGCAGAGATAAAGAAACGGGTGCCTCTGAGAGATCTTGAAAAATCCCATTATTTTTCACGTGCCGGAATCTCACTGTCTGAGAATATTTTAAATCCTGAGAAAACAGGGATTATCGCCGAATTTAAAAGGAGATCTCCATCATCAGGTATTATTAATTCTGATGCCAGGATTGAAGAGGTGACTATTGGTTATTCCAGTCTGGGCGCCTCAGGTCTCTCAATTCTCACCGAGAAAAAGTACTTCGGTGGAGATGTTAATGATCTTCGCATTGCCCGTAAGCTTAACTCAGTACCGATCTTACGAAAGGATTTTATCATCGACGATTACCAGGTAATTGAATCAAAGGCTATCGGCGCTGATGCAATCCTGCTGATTGCGTCTCTGCTTACAGGAAGCCAGATTCTGAAGATGGCTTCCTTGGCAAGGTCTGTCGGACTGCAGGTCGTACTGGAAGTCCACAATGAAGATGAACTTGTGAAGCTGAATGAGTTCATCGATATTGCAGGTGTTAACAACCGTAATCTCCGGACATTTAAAGTTGACACTGAACTCTCCTTAAAGATGGCAGAGAAAATTCCTGCAGGATTTGTTAAAATCTCCGAGAGCGGGATCTCGTCTTCAGACACCATAAATATTCTGAAACAGGCTGGATATGACGGATTTTTGATCGGGGAAAGATTTATGCATTCCGGCGATCCGGTGAAATCTTTTTCCGGATTTATTAAAACACTCAGAAAAGATTATGCTGAAGATTAAAGTTTGCGGTCTCCGTGATATGGCAAATGTATCAGAGGTTATAAAATCTGCTCCCGATTTTGCCGGTTTTATTTTCTGGCCCGGTTCTAGCCGGTATGTTGGTGATGATCCCCGGTCAGAACTTTTCAGCCACGTGCCGCCTCACATCATTAAAACAGGGGTGTTTGTAGATGAAGATATTGCAAAAGTTCACGCGATAATAAACAGGTATTGCCTGGGTGCAGTCCAGTTCCATGGCCCGGAATCAGCAGAATATTGCAGGGGATTCAGAGAAAACGGGATTATAACAATTAAAGCTTTCGGGATTGAAGAAGGCTTCGATTTTAATCTGCTGATCCCGTACATTGAAAGCTGCGATTACTTCCTTTTTGATACTAAAACACCACGATTTGGAGGAAGCGGGGAGAAATTCGACAGAACCATCCTCCGCGGCTATGATCTTGAAAAAAAATTCTTTCTCAGCGGAGGAATCGGTTATGAAGATATCGATGAAATAAGGAGTCTCCGGCTGATTGATAGCAGATTTTCCGGCATCGATATCAACAGCAGGTTTGAAAGCTCCCCGGGGATAAAAAATGCCGGTTTGATAAAATCATTTATTGATAAAATCAGAAGCTTATGAAATATAAGGTAAATAAAAATGGATTTTACGGAGAGTTCGGAGGGGCCTGGATTCCTGAGATGATGTATCCGAATATTAAGGAACTCCGCGATAATTATCTTAACATCCTGAGGGATAAAGAGTTTAACAAGACCTTTTCATCCCTGTTGAACGATTATGCCGGAAGACCTTCTCCCCTCTACCACGCAAAGCGGCTATCTTCATTCTACAACACAAACATCTACCTGAAACGTGAAGATCTGAACCATACGGGGGCTCATAAAATAAATAATGCGATCGGGCAGATACTTATAGCACAAAGACTTGGCAAGACCAGAATAATTGCAGAGACAGGAGCAGGACAGCATGGTGTGGCCACGGCTACAGTATGCGCACTGACAGGATTAAAGTGTACAATATATATGGGTAAGCTTGATGTCGGCAGACAGAAACCGAATGTGCTGCGTATGCAGATGCTGGGCGCTGAGGTTGTTCCCGTGAACAGCGGTAATATGACACTTAAGGATGCCACCAACGAAGCTATGCGTGACTGGATAAATAATCCGGTTGATACATATTACCTTATTGGTTCGGCCGTCGGACCACATCCCTACCCTGACCTGGTAACAAGACTTCAGTCTGTGATCAGCCGGGAATTAAAGTGGCAGCTGAAGGAAAAGACCGGGAAAGCTGATCCCAACTATATAATTGCGTGTGCGGGAGGCGGAAGCAATGCCCTGGGATCGTTTTATCATTTTCTTGACAGGGAAAATGTTAAGCTCGTGGCAGTGGAGGCTGCCGGTAAGGGAATTGACACAAATGAATCGGCAGCAACCACCGTGCTGGGACGTTCAGGTATTATTCATGGAAGTAAAACCATGCTCATGCAGAATGATGACGGTCAGATCACTGAGCCATATTCCATATCTGCAGGTCTCGACTACCCGGGTATCGGTCCTTTTCTTGCGTACCTGGGCAGCACCGGCCGTGTATTATTTCAAAACATAACTGACAGTGAAGCACTGGAAGCGGCTTACAGACTAACACGTCTTGAAGGCATCAT
>JAFGXX010000182.1 GCA_016936435.1 Bacteroidales bacterium | reverse complement strand
AGGTATAGCTGCCGGCAAAAGAGAGATACTGGTGGGTGGGCAGGAACTTATAATGTTGTATATCAGGAGAATATGGCCATGGCTGTTTTTCCGGATAGGGGATAAAATAAAATCGACTTAGATCATTGCCGATATGACTCCCCTGAATAAGAAGAATAACGAAGTTCATATCATGCAATGATGAAGTTTAATATGAAAAAAGCTTTAAAATGAAGAATTATTCTATTGCTGGAATTCAGCAGATTGGCATAGGAGTAAAAAATCTCAGCGAGGCATGGAAATGGTATATCGATCAGTTTGGGATGGACTGCAGGATCTTTGAAGATGAGGCAGAAGCAAAATTGATGCTTCCCTATACCGGAGGAAAGCCACGCAAGCGTCATGCAGTGCTTGCTCTAAACCTTCAAAGCGGGGGCGGATTTGAGATCTGGCAGTATAAGGGACGGGAACCACTTCCTTTCAGCGGAGAAATAAGTCCGGGCGATCTTGGTATACTTGCATGCAAGATTAAAGTCAGAAATATAGAGAAAGCCCACAAATTTTACAGCGAAAGGAATGTTGCCTTATCACAAAAGCTGCTCGGTGATCCTTCCGGGGAGAAAACATTTTTTGTAAAAGATCCTTACGGCAACCTGTTCCAGATGGTGGAACGCAACAGCTGGTTCATGAATGAAAATAAAATTTCCGGAGGATCTTACGGAGCAATGATAGGCGTCTCCGACATCGACAAGGCATTACCGGTTTATTCCGACATTCTGGGCTACGATAATATCTCATACGATCATACAGGAACATTCAGCGATCTGGCTGAACTGCCGGGAGGATCAGGGCTTTTCCGGAGAGTACTTCTCACAAGGTCCCAACCCATGGCAGGTCCTTTCAGTAAAATCTTCGGACCGAGCGAAATTGAACTTATCTCTTCCACCGGTAAGCCGGGAAGGAAAATCTTTGAAGGACGTCTATGGGGCGATCTTGGATTTATCCATCTTTGCTTCGATATCAGCAATATGGATGAACTTAAGAAGTACAGCTCAGCAAAGGGATTCCCTTTTACTGTCGACAGTAAAGAAAGCCACGAAGGAAACAGCTTCGATATGGGTGAGGCTGCAGGTCATTTCTCATATATTACAGACCCCGACGGAACTCTCATTGAGTTCGTGGAGACTCACAGAATACCTCTTCTTAAGAAGATAGGCTGGTATCTTAACCTGAAAAAGAGAGACCCCCGGAAATCGTTGCCCGACTGGATGGTAAAAACACTTAGGTTCTCAAGAGTGAAGATCTGAATAGAAATGACGATGAACTATACTTTTACTCCTGCCACCTCCTCTACCTGGCGGAAAACCCTCATGAAATTGCCTCCCCATATTTTTTCAAGTTCAGCCCGGGTATAACCACGACGAAGCAGTTCTATAGTTATATTTTTCATTTCGGAAACGTTCATACAGCCTTCCACACCGCCACCTCCGTCGAAATCTGTTCCGATCCCGACATGGTCAATACCGATAACCTGAACCACATGGTCGATATGATCAACCACATCGGAAACCGTTGCCAGCTTCCTGTATTTATCCCATAGCGCACGCCTCTCGTCACTGTATGCTTTCCTCTGTTCTGCTGTCAGAGCCCTCAAATCACCGTATTTTTCCTTCAGCCCGCTCATTTTTGTTTCGAGTTCCGGGTTCGGCTCAGGGGTCTTGATATAACTGCTCAGAATACAAATCTGTATAACACCTCCATTTGACTTTAGTGCCTGAAGCATGTCGTCGGTAAGGTTTCTCGGACTTGAGCAAAGCGACCTGCAGGAAGAATGCGAGGCTATCACCGGAGCTTTTGAAACCTGGATAACGTCATAGAACGATTTGTCAGAAATGTGAGAGACATCAACCATCATACCCAGACGGTTCATTTCCTGAACCACTTCTTTTCCGAAGCCGGAAAGACCATTATGTTCAGGACCGGCTGCATCGGTCGATGAATCGCAGATATCATTATTCCTTGAATGACAAAGAGTTATGTATCTTGCACCAAGGTTATAGAATTCCCTGATGCGGCTTATGTCGTTTGCCAGGGGATAGCCGTTCTCTATCCCGATGAACGCTGCGATCTTTCCATCTTTTTTCAGTCTGTATGCATCTTCGGGGCTTGTAGCTATTTCGGCCATAGCAGAATTCTTTTCCACATTCCGGTGTATAGCGTCGAATATTGAAAGAGTCTGCTTATATACTTTCTGATATGATGAATCGTCCCTGGGGCCCTGCCCGAGAAAGACGGCAAAGAATTCAGCGTCGAGGCCGCCTTCATTCATCCTTGGAAAATCGACACATCCGTCATCATGCCGTACTCCCAGATCGAAATCTGATTGCATAAGACGCATTGGTGTATCGCAATGGGTATCCACGGTAAGAATTTCCCTGTGTAATTTATCTGCCCGTTGAACAAGCTTCTCTTCACCTGATTTGCATCCTGCCAGTAGCACAAATATCAGTAAAAAAGGTACTATTTTTTTCATTGCTGATAGTTTTTTGTCAACGCAATATAAGTAAAAGTAAACTACTGAGGGCTGATCTTTTTTTTCCAATTAACACTAATTAACATAAAAAATTTAAAGTGGTTAAATCGCCATTAGTTAATATTTTGAGTTCATAGTTCTTTGAATAAACAGTAATAAGGACTGAAGTCCTTTCTTCCCGGTGTTCACAGTTGCCGGCGGCTGAAGCTGCCGGCAATTATGCTGAAGCCGCCTGCAATTATGATGATGCAATCAACAAGCATGCT
>JAFGXX010000181.1 GCA_016936435.1 Bacteroidales bacterium | reverse complement strand
TAAAATATATGCAGATATGAAAACGAAATATATATTGAATTCAGTTATAGCGGTGCTGATGCTTATACTGGCAATCTCGTGCGACAAACCGATCACCGATTTTGGTTTCGACGGAGAGCTGTCAGGTACCGTGAAGGATGCAGCCGGGAATATTGTTCCGGGTGATATCATGACCTCCAACTTCGTGGTCAGGGTACTGGCTGAAACAGATGTCAGCACTATTGACCTCAGAGTAAAGGGTGATGGTACATTTTCACATACCAAACTCTATCCGGTGCTATCGAAGGTTTATATTTCAGGACCAATAGTACCAGCTCAATCCGATACAGTATTCATCGACCTGTCAAAAGGTGTCCAGGCACACGATTTCGTTGTGACACCTGTTTTCACGATCGCTAAACCTGTTATTGTGGATACTCCTTCCGATACTACTGTTAATGTTTCTTTCAGCATTACGGAAAATTCTGCAAATACACCTTCAGCCCGTGAGATCTATTGCAGCACTGTCCAGTATCCCAATACCAGCACCGGATCAGGTGCCGCCTATTCCACGATCAAAAAATCGCTTTCGTCGAACAGCGGAACCTACCAGATCACAGGGCTCAAATGGAATACCAGGTATTTCATCCGCATCGGAGTCAAGTCTTCAACGACACAGTACAATTTCAGTGAACAGGTTACATTGACAACACCTGCAAAAACAAAATAAGAAATAAATAGTACTGCATTGATAATTGAAGAGGGAGTCCCGCAAAGACTCCCTCTTTTTATTTGTACTGTATGTCGGTTCTTCGTTTACCCCGACCCTGAAGGGAGCGAAGAACCAGGCTGAACCAAAGTATGTTACTGACATTCAATATCTTTAAAATAAGTCATTCCTTTATCGATCTGATTACCATTTCAAGGAGTCTGGTGTATTCGGTGCCGTCGAGTGTGGCACTGATTTTTTCAGTCGGGGCTAAGCCTTCTTCAACAGGTTCAGGTTGCGGAAGGCCTGTATCGGAGCTTCCATACTGGCCGTCACGTCCACCAAGTTTCCATATTACAAGGTCGAGTGAGGGGACAACGTACAGACAATGTCCTCCGGAGCCTGTCTTCCAGAAAGCATCCGAAGGGATATTTTTTATTTGTCCATTCGTGTTGACATTAAATTGCAAACTGTAAGGAAAATGCGGATTATACGCCGTGGCCTTTGAGGCAGTTTCAATATAAGCTTCAGGAACAAGTTGTTTCTCGCCCCAGCGCCCCCTGTTCAGCAGCAGATAACCAAAACGCAGCATATCAGTTCCTCTGAGGGCTATTCCTCCTCCTCCCGGCGTGTGGTCGACGAGAGGCTGGGACTTATATCCGTAGCCCCAGCGGCTCCAGCCCATGGGTATGGCAAGACGTGACCTGAGATAGTCTTCAAGCTCCATCCCTGCAAGATGCCGGACCATGATAGATGCTATGTGAATCGAGGCTGTCGCATACGAATATCCTCCTCCCGGTTCACACCACAATGTAGCTGTCGTAAATGGTTTACCGTTTATCGACCCACTCTTCAAGCCGAGAGCAAAAGAATCAGTCATTCCGTACCATCCGTCAGGACCGACAGGATCGATTGACGACCTTTGTCCATTTACATAAACAGGATTATTGCCCCTTATTCCTGCGCTGAAAGAAAGAAGCTCACCAATCTTAATATCAGACATTGCCGTATCAGCAAGGGGGAAAACAAAATCCGGGAAGTATTCCGAAGTAAATACCTTCTGGTCAAGGCCTTCAGGAAACAACTCAGGATGTTCGCTCATTACGATCCCCGCAGCAACGCTGGTAAATGATTTTCCGCACGATGCAAGGTTGGGAGCCGCTTCACTCTGTCCCTTTCCGAAATAATTCTCATACACGAGCCATCCGTGACGCAGCACCAGAAGACCACCGTTCCTGGTGGTAGTACGGACGAATTCAAATGCACTGTCGAGCACCTGCTTATCTATTCCTGTGGTTTTAAATATTTCTCCCGGATCATTTGATGTTCTCCAGCCACCCGATCCGTCGGGAAGCGGAAAATAGACCTCTTCGTCTGAAACTTCTTCATTTTTTCCTGCCGGTGGTGATGTTACTTTTTTCATCATTTCATATACCGGCAGATCATCTCCGACACCTCCAAAAACAAAAGGGATAGTCTGATTCACCTGATTGTTCATATAACCCCAGCCGCATCCGTGAAGAACCGATTCAAGAAGGGCTGCAGCACCTTCTTTTCCAGTTTTGTCATCTTCATTACAGATAACTGGTTTCCCGAATCCTCTCAGGGCATTTATCCTCTCAGCATATTTACCTAAAGGTGTGGTATTGAAATGAACAGTTATATAATCGACAGCCCGGGCAAGGGAATCCTCCTGCCTGCCATCGCCCATACCGCTGGTACTTACCAGCAAGCCACGATGAGCCTTACGGGCTTCGGCGATAAGTTCGAGCTGTCCTTTTGTGCTTACAAGCCATTTGCCGTCATTCCATTTTAGAAATCCGTTATGACGATATTCATTTGAAATTTCAAGAAGGACATTCCGGTATCCGTTTTCTTTTATCCACAAGGCCGTGTTTCTGACTGCATTCAGCATCGCTTCACGGTTTTGGAGCGATGCAACATTCGAATGCTGACGCTGGTAAAAACATGTCAGTATCACAGCTCCCGTACCTGCATCAACGGCTTCAATTACAGCTGAAATCCTCTCCAGGTAATCCGGTCGCAGGCTCCCATCGGCATTGAAAGCCGAATTCACAGCACCTTCGTATCCGGGAGAACCACCCTGTAGTGACAGGGTAAAGGCATTAGCGCCCGAGCCTGTGTATTCAGGTATTTTGGAAATAAACTCTTTAGTGTTCGCATCAGGATCGAAACCGGCGAATTCTTCCGGGATCTTTTCACCTCTGTCTTCAAATGATGAATTCACCATCCTTACATTCATCAGCAGTCCCTCAGCCTGTGAACCTATATTAGTGATTTTGCCGTTAATGTACCATTTGTCACCTTTGATCTTAACAACGGTATTACCAGTCCCGCAGCATGCCTGAAGTAATAATGCCGTTATGGCAAAAAAGGTAATCAGGGTATTCAATTTCCACTTCATATACGAAATATTTATATGTTATTTTTTTCCCGGCCACTCCCACTCAGCAAGGTCTCTGCTCCAGGCAATACCTATCGAAGCATTCCTGTCAAAGTCGCCCTGGCTTTCTTTCAGAGGCCCTGATCCGTGGAAGAACATCAGATACCGGGCGATCCGCCTGTCATCCCTGAGGTTCACCACTGTCCCTGCTGTGATCCTTCCCCGGGCCCACGCCCATTCTTCCTGCCCGAGGGTGATTAGTGCACCTGTATCGGTCCATTCCTTTAGATCGGGAGATCTTTTCATCCCTATACCATTGGAAGGAGAATGGAACATCAGGTATTCGTCGTTTTCAATAAGGACAGTTACATTCTCCCCGCCGTCGGTAAAACCGTAAAAGGTCCAGTTTTTAAGATCATACGAATATGACATGCTGACTCCTCTCTGCTTGTAGAAACACCAGTACCTGCCTTTTTCATCTTTATCTTCAAGAAGGTAAGGATCTATCATCCTTCCCATTTCAGCGACAGGAACATCATTTCCCTTTACCATCAATATTTCGGGTTCACTCCAGTTTTCAAGGTCAATGCTTCTCATTATAAAGATCCGCGCGGACTGATCTCCATACCTTACCGGTTGCGTTATCAGCTGTCCGGGTCTCGGATATGTCTGCAGACAAAGTATCCATTCATCCCTTACCCGGATAATGTTACCAGGGCTGCAAAAATTCAAGGTTTGATCGCGGGGCGTGAGCTTCACTGGAAGGCTCCACTTTAACAGATTTTTACTCGAAGACCGGGCTGTATAGGAGAAGACTTTACCATCCCCTTCAACTTCAACCAGTGTGAAAAAGAGATGAAAGATCCCGTTGTGATACAAGATCGCCGGATCACGGTATGCCGTAACAGAATCGCCCCGGAATATTATGGGTGAGCCAGGCTTTTTCAGCAAAGGCTGAGCTGTCGTCTGGCAGCAGTATACAAGCGACAGGAAAAATATTATTAATATTCTGACATTCAATATGTACCGAATTTTAAGATAATTAATGGAATTAAATCAGAACTGGCTGTTTTCAAGATTACTGAAGTATTTTACTGTTTCCATCTGCATTTCCATTGTAGCTGACTCGTCGCATACTATTATCCCTTTTGGATGCATCTGTAATATAGAAGCTGTCCACATATGACTTATCCCTCCTTCCACAACCTCTTTCAGGGCTCTTGCCTTATTGAAGCCGGTTACTATCAGTACTACCTCCCTGGCATCCATTACCGTGCCAACTCCTACCGTCAGAGCCATCCTGGGAACTTTGGCCAGATCGCCGTTGAAGAACCTGGAGTTGGCAAGGACGGTATCGTAGGTCAGAGTTTTGATCCTGGTACGCGAGGCCAGTGATGATCCCGGTTCGTTGAAAGCTATGTGACCATCGGGACCTATTCCTCCAAGGAAGAGATCAATGCCTCCGGCGTCAACAATTTTCTTTTCATAATCTTCACATTCCTGTTGCAGGTCTTTCGCATTTCCGTTCAGGATGTTAATGTTCTCAGGGGGTATATCTATGTGGTTGAAGAGGTTGTCGAACATGAAGTAGTGGTAACTCTCGGTATGATCTTGCGGCAGCCCTACATACTCATCCATATTGAAAGTGATGACGTTTTTGAATGATATATCTCCGGCTTGATGTCTTTTTACCAGTTCGCGGTAAACAGGAATTGGTGATGATCCGGTGGGTAATCCCAGGACAAATGGTCTGTTCTTTTCCGAATTTGTTTTCCTGATCTTTTCGATGATGTAGGCTGCGGTCCATTCTCCGGCCTGGGTCTGGTCTTTTTTGATTATGATTCTCATTTCTTGTAATTAAGGTTTAAGGGTTTAACGGTTTAAAGCCCCCTTTAGGGGGTTGGGGGTAAAAAAATTATGGGTTTAGGGTTTAAGGTTTGTGCAGGATATTTTTATCGGCGAAGTCGAGGTATTGCTGCCAGTCGAACGGGGTAACGGCATGGCCTCCGCTTCTGATATGGTATCCTATTGTTCCGGAAACAGGAGAATTAACGCCTGGCATTTCGGTAACAGGAATTCCTTCTTTTTTAAAAAGGCGATATACCGGAGAAGCATGCACACAGGAGAGGAATTCTCCTCTGGGGTCTGCCCACCGGTCGTCTGCCGCACTTGCAACATATACCGGTCTGGGCGCTATCAATGCAAGCAACTGGTGCTGGTCGACAGGCAGCATTTTTTCATTTTCATTGTATTTGTTGAAGTTGTCGCAGAACCAGTGAGGAAACGAAGTATTAATTCTTCCGACTGTCTCTCCGTAAGCTCTGCGTGAGAGTGCAGCACCTCCGCATCCCGAGTTGTTTGAAATTACCATAGCAAAGCGTTCATCGGATGCTCCTGCCCAGAGCGCTGTTTTACCAAGCCGGGAATGGCCGATGACAATAACTTTCGAAGGATCTACTGTTTCGAGTGTTTCGAGATAATCCATTGCCCTGGAGAGACCCCAGGCCCATCCGGCAATACTTCCCCATGAGCCGGCATCAGGAACATCTTTATACAATCCGTGTACTCCGTTTTTGAAGCCGTCGTCATAGTCAGGGTCGACGTCACCATAATAAATAGTCGCAAGACCATATCCTCTTTTTATAAGTTCCTCAGCCTGCCAGGAAGATGCACCCTTACCCCTGCCCTCTTCTGTAGCCCTGTTTTCAGTAATACCTGTTGCTGCATTGTTGCGTATCCAGCTGGTGGTGATTAGAATACCGGGCTCATCGGTTACCGAATGATTTCCGCCGAAGTTATATCCCAGGAACAGTGGCACAGGTTTTTCGGACTTTGGCAGGTACAGAAGCATTATCATATCGAGTGACCTGTCGCCGTTCTTCAGAGTCAGCTTAAGCTCCCTGCGAATTGCCTTACCACCCAGGGCATCTTCTGATGACGACAGCTCAGATGGTATTATCTGTCCCTCCCATTCGGGGCTCACACCATAAACTTCAGCTTCGAATTTTTTATAGATCTCTTCCCTCCTCTTCTCCCATGCTCTTACAGTTTTTACTTTCCGGCCGTCGTCAAAGACCAGAGGATCAGGGAGAGTGTATTCAGGCACTTTTGATTCGTCGTAGTTCGCAACAAACTGCTGGGAAAACAGCTTTGCCGGTATACCCAGACATAAGACCATGACAAGCGGACAAATCAGTTTTTTCATATTTTGAAGATATATGTTTTTTTCTTATGGGCTGACACACAAATATAATAAATAGCACTAAGAAATATTGGTTCTGTAGGTATCTGTAAGATCATGCATCTGAGTAATATTCATGTCACACGGATCAGAAATGGGTTTTTCAGGTACAGATAATAAGTATTTGTC
>JAFGXX010000180.1 GCA_016936435.1 Bacteroidales bacterium | reverse complement strand
TCAGATTGGAATTAAAAAAATAAACATAATCATAATCTTTAAGTCTGTCGGATATCGATTTAAACATACGGAAGCGCAGAAGAGAATCGACAGGAAAGCCTTCAGGTTTTTTAAATATTACTGTTATGTTTCCTGATGTGGTAATAGTATCGTTGTCGGTGAAGACAAAATAATGTTTCTGATGCACGGTCAGGAGAAATTCCATCGAAGTCCTGTAAAAGGTTTCCCAGAAGATACTGTAGTTACCTGTGCATATATATACTATAGCGATCTTTTTAATATCTGATCCCATAACTTTTTTAACGGTGTTCATGCTGTTTTTAAAAGATTTTTGATGAAGCCGTTAATTATGTATTTTCTCCCCTTTAAATAAAATACAATAATTAAGTCACTTATAATAAATGACAACAGCAATGCGTAAGGCAGTGCTGTATATACATGAGTATCTTTCAGCAGCAGGGTGATCACAACCATTACAGCAGCAATTGCCATGTCGGCATAGGTCCGCACCCATGGATTTTTTCCTGTGATAACAAACTGGCCCAGTATCATATTGACAGCAGAAAAAATTACGGTGATGAGGATTATCCTGTAAGGGATGGCTGCCGTAACCGGGTCAAGATTATATGCAAGAAGGATGAATTTTTCAAAGATAAGGCCTGCCAGGGAAAGAATAACGCATACAATGATAACAGTTGCCAGACTTAATTTACTGACAGCACTTTTACTGCTTTTGTCTCTCTCATCGGCAATAATTGGTAAGAGAACCCTTGAGATCTGTACGGGAAAGAATTGTATCAATGTCATTATCTGCCTGCAGACAAAAACCACACCCAGGGCAGCAGCCCCGTTTATTTCAGCAAAGATCATTTTATTTGTAACCCAGGTAGCCAGACTGATGAACAGCGATGCGGTAAAAACGGGCAAGCCGATGTTAAGTATCCTCCGGATGATCAAGGGTGAAAATTTAAAACAGATCCGGAAGTTATGTTTTTTCATATTTTTTCGGATAAAATACTGATTGGTGAGGACACCCAAGAAACTTGATACAATATAGCCTGATAATAATCCGGGAACTCCGAAACGTGCTGCAAGAGGCAATATCAGTGAAATTGATATAATTCCTTTAAGTGCATCTGTTTTTACCAGATCCTTATAAGCTTCAAATCCTATCAGTATTCCGACCTGTAACATATCGAAGGTCATTGTAAATGTCCATGCAATAACAACTGCCACACTAAGAGATCTGGTAAAAGCGTCAACGTATATCTCCGGAAAAAAATTATCAGAGGTAAGAGAAGCTATCAATCCGACCACTATCAGAACTGTGGCCGACAGCATATAGGTATTGCCAATGAGAAGCCCTGCATGGTTAGGAAATCTTGTACGAAATCTGGAAGTCAGGGCTGTGGAAGAAATATTCTGACCCAGCAAGCCGAAGCTGGCAAGCAGGATGACTACACTCTGTATCACCGAGAAATGCCCCATATTACTCTCTCCCACTTTCCTGGTGATAAAGACAAGTGTCAAAAAATTCAGCCCCTGTGAAAGGACGGCGGATATAGTGCTGAGAAATATTGCATTATAAAAACGCTTGTTTTCAGTAAATAACTTTCTGATCCATGATATGCTAAATATGGTTCTCATACACAGGCCTGTCTCTTAAAAGCATAACGATAAAAATAAGAACTGAGTTGTAGAATATAAATTGTCCGAATACAGAATAACTTAGAAATATCAGTGAATTATAGAGTAGCGTAAAATAGAAGATTATGGCTCTGAACAGAGGATCACCGGGCGTTTTACGGCGAAAAAAAATATCAATTTTTCTGTAAAAAAAACCTGTAAGTATAAAAACAACTATCATTCCGGCATATCCCAGATTCATCACCAGCTCGCCATATGTCGGGAAAACCTGGTCTCGTGCTCCTTCCCTTTCATAGCCGGCGTTGTAAAAAAAAGACCCGCTTTTTTCACGGAAAGGTGTTCCGAAAACGGGGATAGTCTCAAGAAATGAGGAATGAATTGTAAAAGGTACATCATCAAATTTTCCCTCAATATTGAACATCGGAGTCATGATATGAGGAGCAACAAAATACACCTGGATGAATTCGATGAATTTTTCGCCGGTGTTCAGTTCTGTCATAATGGCTTCATTGCTTCTTTTACGTATGTTCTGAAAGAGAAAGGCCAGGATGATGAACCCAATGCATCCAAGTACGAAATCCCTGAACCGGATCCTGAAATAGCGGGGAATTATAGCGGCAAGAAAGGCAAGCACGGGGAAAACGATGTTGTTTCTTGATGGCCCCAGGGCAAGGAAAATTATCAGAAGTATAAAAATAAATGCAATAAATGCTTTTCCCCATATCCCTATTCTGATTTTCTCAAGAGTATAAATACCGAGGATTATCCCAAAGAAGGGAATGACATACTTGAAAAGAATATTGGAGTAGATCCACAATCTTCCCATTTCTTCCTGTACTCCGAAATAATCTTCCATGAATAAAGTGTGGAAATAGTAGCTGAAAGAACCATAGTAGAATATAATAAATATTAACAGTGCAATCAGCAGACCTGAAGCAATGATCCCGTTGTTCCTGAACCTGAACTTTGAAGGTTTTTTTTCTGTTGAACTGCTACCGGTCTCATTTATGAGATCCCAGCCGATAACGAAAGAAAGAAAGGCAAGGTCGGAGATCACTGAAGCTTTAAAAATAAGTTTTGAATCAGGCATTTCAGGCAGCACCCAGGGCTGATATCCGAACAGGATAATGGTCAGGGGGCAAATTACCAGGCGCGTAAAAAAGATCAGGAGCATCAGATTGCGGGGTGAAACAAGGTTAATGGTGTCGACCTTTAACGATGGTGTAAGAAGGTATGCGCAGGTAAAGATAATTAACGAGAAAATCTCGGAATAGAATTTTATCCTGAAGCCGGTAATGAAACCGAAGGCTATAAATAAGGAGATAAGAATGATGAAGACGATCGTCCTTATGAAAGTATTATTCCGGATTTTTAGTGAAATCATTTCTACTGCATTCGCACCTTCAGTTACATGCACAAGATATGCATGTAACAGATAATCATTTAACTACCTGTAAAATGTAACATAATGTTACAAATTCACCCGGAACCATTCAACAGCATGTTTCAGTCCTTCTGAGACAGTACAGGCCGGAGTATAGCCGAGAAGCTTGCCGGCTTTTTCAACCGAGGCCTGTGAATGAGGTATATCCCCTGCCCTCTCCGGACCGTAAACAGGCTGTATTTTAAGCACCTCCGGATCATATTTTCCGGCATATTCCCTTATCATCTCAAATAAACGTTTTAAGGTTGTCCTTTCACCGTGTGCAACATTATAAACCTGGTTCAGCGCCGCAGAGTCCTTTACCAGGGCAGCAAGATGATTCGCTCTTATGACACTGTCGACATAGGTAAAATCGCGGGAATGGCTTCCGTCACCATTAATGACAGGAGCTTCGTGACGCATAAGCACCGACACAAATTTTGGTATTACGGCAGCATAGGCACCATCAGGATCCTGCCTGCGCCCGAAGACATTGAAATACCTGAGCCCTATGACTTCTATTCCGTAGTTGACAGAAAAGACCGAAGCAAAAAGTTCATCAGCATATTTTGTTATCGCATACGGCGACAAGGGTTTCCCGATCTTATCTTCTACCTTTGGCAGATCGGGATGATCGCCATAGGTCGACGAGCTTGCGGCATATATAAATCTCTGTACCCCTGCTTCTTTAGAGGCAAAAAGAATCTTAACAAATCCCCCTATATTTACATCGGTAGCACTTACAGGGTCCTTGATAGACCGTGGTACCGATCCCAGCGCAGCCTGATGAAAAACGAGGTCTGTGTTTTCAACTGCCCTGGCACAATCGTCGTAATTTCTTATGTCGCCCTCAATAAGAGTGAAACCGGGATTAGTGATAAAACCGGATATGTTCTTTCTTTTACCCGTTGAGAAATTATCGAGGCACACAACTTTATTTCCGGATGCAAGCAGCGATTCGATGAGATTAGAGCCTATGAAGCCTGCACCTCCCGTAACAAGTACCCTGCAATTCTTTAGTGTCCGTTCCATATTCGAGAATGGTATTTTTACACCTGTTAACGGTCATTGATGTTCTGAAAGAAGCTGAATTTCCTTAATTATGAATTCAGCAGTCTTCCCGTCACCGTAGAAACCCGGGTATTCAAAGCCTTTTCCGTCATCAAGGAATCTTTCGAATTCCTTTCTGATAAGTACAGGATCGGCATCGACAAGAACTGCTGTACCATTCTTAACAAGCTCAATCCATTCAGTCTCCTTCCGCAAAACCAGACAGGGTTTTCTGAAAAAGTGTGATTCCTTCTGAACCCCGCCGGAGTCGGTGATTATCATTTTTGCATTCTTCTCCAGCAAGGTCATTTCAAGAAATGAAACCGGAGGCACAACAGAGATATACCTGCAGCTCTCAAGGTCTTTATATAGCTGGGCCAGTTTGTCTTTAAGCGAGCCTGTCGTCCTTGGATGCAAGGGGAGCACCATTCTTATCGCATGCTCTTCCGACAGAGAGATAAGCGTTCTGATAATTGCTTCAAGCCTCGAAATATTGTCGGTATTTGCTTCCCTGTGTATCGTTGCAAGTATGTATTTATCACGTTCAACTGCCAGACTGTCCAGGAATGATGCCTTTTTCTTTTCTGCCAGACCGGCAAAGAAGAGGGTATTGTCGTACATAATGTCGCCGGTAAGGTAGATCTTTGGATTATCGATCGAGTAAGGGGGACAGTTCTCAGGTTTAAACCCCTCATTCATCAGGTTCTTGAAAGCGGCATTTGTAGGTGCAAAAAGAAGCGTTGAGCAATGGTCACTGACGATCCTGTTTATTTCTTCAGGCATCATCTTGTTGAAAGACCGTAAACCTGCTTCGATATGTACGACGGGATAGTGAAGCTTTGAAGCGGCTATAGCTCCTGCCAGTGTGGAATTCGTATCTCCGTAGAGAATAAGGCAGGCAGGATCTTCCTTAAGAAGTACCTCCTCGATCCCGGAGATCATCATCGAAGTCTGTCTTCCGTGCCGGGCAGATCCGACACCCAGGTTGTAGTCGGGTTTGTGTATTTCAAGTTCATCAAAAAAGACATCCGACAATTCCTTATCATAATGCTGGCCTGTGTGGATGGTGATTTCCGTGATACTGTCGGAAAAATGATTCCTGATAGCCCTGCTTATTGCGGAAGCCTTTATTATCTGCGGACGGGCTCCGACTATATTGATCAGTTTTATATGCTGCATTGTTGAATATCTCAGGGAAGTCAAAGATAGCAAAATTAGAATACGGAAGAAGTCTCCGCAACGCTGATTTGACAAACTTTGCAAATCAGTCTGTGAAGCATGAATTATTAAATGACAAAGAGCACAGGTAATAATGATGAATTACTCTGTGCTCCTTTCTATACAGGCTTCAAATTCTTATTTTGCGTAGTTCACAGCCCGGGTTTCACGTATTACGGTTATCTTGATCTGTCCGGGATAGGTCATTTCATTCTGTATTTTCTTTGCAATATCTAAAGAGAGTCCTTCTGCGTCCTTATCTGACACCTTTTCTGCTCCAACGATTACACGCAGTTCTCTTCCCGCCTGAATTGCATAGGTCTTTATTACGCCCGGATACTGAAGTGCCAGAGATTCAAGTTCTTTCAGTCGTTTGATATAGGATTCGACAACTTCACGACGGGCACCCGGACGGGCTCCTGAAATAGCATCGCAAACCTGCACTATCGGTGCAATCAGCGTTGTCATTTCTGTTTCGTCGTGATGGGCTCCTATGGCATTACAGATTTCCGGTTTTTCCTTATACTTTTCAGCCATTTTCATTCCCAGGATTGCATGAGGCAGTTCCGGTTCGTCATCAGGCACTTTACCTATATCGTGAAGCAATCCGGCCCTTTTTGCCAGCTTGGGGTTCAGACCCAGTTCGGCTGCCATTATAGAAGCAAGGTTTGCCACTTCTCTCGAGTGCATGAGGAGGTTCTGACCATAAGATGATCTGTATTTCATCTTTCCTACCAGCCTGATAAGTTCGGGATGAAGACCGTGAACTCCAAGGTCGATAGCTGTCCTCTTTCCAACTTCAAGTATTTCGTCTTCAACCTGTTTCTTTGTTTTTTCAACAATTTCCTCGATCCTGGCCGGGTGTATCCTTCCGTCGGTTACAAGCTGATGCAGGGCAAGACGGGCTATTTCTCTCCTGACGGGATCGAATGCTGAAAGCACTATTGCTTCCGGGGTGTCGTCGACGATGATTTCGACGCCAGTTGCTGCTTCCAGGGCTCTGATGTTACGTCCTTCCCTTCCGATGATCCTGCCCTTCATTTCGTCGGAGTCGATATGGAAGACCGTGACGGCATTCTCTATGGCATTTTCTGCAGCTACCCTCTGGATGGTCTGTATCACTATACGTTTGGCCTCCTTGTTGGCTGTCATCTTGGCTTCATCAAGTATTTCATTGATGTACGACATTGCGCCGGTTTTAGCCTCATCCTTCAGGGATTCAATGAGCAGGTTTTTTGCTTCCTCCGCGGAGAGACCTGAAATAGACTCGAGCTGTTCAACCTGCTGCCTGTGAAATCTGGCCAGTTCCTCGTTCTTTTTTTCAATTATCTCAAGCTGTGCATTAAGGTTCTCCCTGATTGCATCAGTCTCATTTCTTTTTCTCTGTGTCTCTTCTATCTTCTGTGAAAGAGTTAATTCTTTTTGTTTGATCCTGTTTTCGGCCTGTGCAATCCTGCTGTTTTTTTCGTTGATAACTATTTCGTGTTCGGATTTCAGCTGCAGAAATCGCTCCTTTGCCTGAAGAATCTTCTCTTTTTTAATTACCTCTGCTTCGGTTTCGGCTTCGCTGACTATCTTCCTGCTTTTGTTTCTGAGTGCAGTTACCCAGACCAGGTATGAGAGGCCGAAACCTGCAACCAGGGCTGATGCTGTAAGCGTTATTGCAAGCCAGCCCGGTAGTGTTGTTATTAGTTGTATCATATATTGGTCGTTTTAGTAAATGTTTTAACATAAAAAACCCGCAAAGTTCCTCCAGATTTTAAAAAACCCCATGTCTACATGGATGGAGCTGCTACTTCAGTTTGAACTTCCACTGTCCCGTGTTAAACGGGATCCCGATGTCCCGAAAAAATCGGGACGGGATGAGGCCTGTCCTTGCCGAACTAAGGCTGGCTCCAAAGTTTTAACTGTTGAGTTTCAAAAATGAATGAAGAAACAATGCGGGCAATTTCCTTTGCTATTTTAAAGAACGCTGTTACTCTTTTGTTTCAAGAACCGAGTCAACCTTCTGAATCAGTTCCTTAATGGCATCCGGGATATAATCGTTATCAATTTTTTCCTCTTCCTCAGTGAGTTTTATCACATACTGCAGGGCTGCCATCGCCAGAAAATCCTGTACATCCTTGTCGGCGTACCGCTGCTTGTACTGCAGCACCTTTTCATTAATCATCCTGGCAGCTTTCCTGATCTTCTCCTCATTTTCCCGTTCCACTTTCAATGGATAATACCTGTCCGCTACGTTAACTCTGATCGAAAGCTTATCATCCATCGATATATCTTATCTGTTTAAAAGAGCAACACATCTGTCAATTTCCCGCACCAATTCATTTATCTTCCTCTTCGCCTCACCGGCATGTTCGCCTTCGCCCAACAGTGCTCCTGATAATTTAACTCTTTCGTAATTTATTTCCAATTCCCTTATCCTGGCATCCCGCTCCTGAACCTGCCTCTGCAGGTCCTCATTAGCGGCTTTCAGATCGTCAAATCCGGCCCGAAGGTTATTGTATCTGTTAAACAGTTCGTCAAGCTTTTTGTTCAGAATTCTTAACTCTTCATAACCCTGACCCGACATGGCTAAATCTTTGTACAAAGTTAGCACAGTTAATCAAATTTTCAAAAAAATAGGATCAAATAGTTGTCAGACACGACCAGATGTATAGTTTTGCAGAACTGTATAATCAAAAATATCCCTGATAATGCTATTAATAAAAATTTTTCTTTTATACACCATATATTTTAATACCCCCGACAATCTTCCGAAAGACAGATCCATTTTTATCTCTCCCGTAAAAATTCCCCTGGCCCTTTCAGCAAATTTTGGTGAACTAAGGTCCGATCACTTTCATTCAGGTCTCGACATCAAGACCGGAGGAGTAACAGGAAAGGAAATTGTGGCTGCCGCCGACGGTTATGTTTACCGTATCAGCATCACACCAGGCGGATTCGGAAAGGCACTTTACCTGAGACATCCCTCAGGTTATTCCACCGTATACGGACATCTCGACGGCTTCACTCCTGAGATAGATGAATATGTAAAGAAGAACCAGTACGAAAAAAAGAGTTTTAGCGTATCTCTCTTTCCGCCGGCCGGTATGTTCAGGTTCCGTCAGGGTGAACTGATAGCCCGATCGGGCAATACAGGAAGTTCATCAGGACCACACCTGCATTATGAGATCAGAAAATCAGATTCTGAAATGCCTGTAAATCCTCTGCTGTTCGAATTCGGAACCGGAGATGATATTGCACCCGTAATAGAAAGACTTGCCGTTTACCCTCTTTCTTCCGGCACACTCATCAACGGGAAGAATTCCGTCCAGAAGCTTACAGTATCAGGCGGACATGGAAATTACTACCTCCCATCAGGGAAAATATTACGGATAAGCGGTCAGGCAGGATTCGGTATCAAAGCCTACGACCTGCTGAACGACAGTTATAACAGGTGCGCAGTGTATTCAATTGAAATGAAAATCGACAGTGTGACAAGATACAGCTATCTGATCGACCAGTTCGCATTCAGCGAAACAAAATACATAAACGCTCATATTGACTACGAGACACTTGTGAAGGAAAAGAGTTATTACCAGCGGACTTTCGTTCTTCCCAATGATAAACTGAGCCTGTACAGCAATGTAAGAGACAGGGGTGTATTTACATTCTCAGACAGTGCCGACCATCATGTGGAAATCATTGTAAAAGATGTACATGAGAATATTTCGAAGCTTAAATTCATAGTAAAAGGAAGCGGCAGTTCTGTCAGTTATGATGAAAAACAATCCGACAGCGGTTCTATACCGATGCCATACAGCCGTACAAACCGTTTCAGAGCTCAGAACATAACACTTACCATCCCTGCCGGTTCGCTGTATGACACTTTGTTTTTTAATTACAGCCGGCAGGAAGGGACTAAAGAGATGTATTCCGATATCCATAATGTTCACGACATTTACACTCCCCTTCACAGGCCTTATTCATTGTCACTAAAGCCGGCGATGATACCGGAAGGCAAAGGAGACAAGCTTCTGATACTTCAGCTTACCAATGGAACAGGACGCAATGCCATTGGCGGCACCCTGTCCGACGGTTATGTAACCGCATCGGCTTCAGCTTTCGGGTCATACTGTGTGGGCATAGATACCGTGGCCCCGGTTATTAATGCCAACGGTCTTAAAACGGGGTCGGACCTTAGAGGACGCAGAGAGCTGAGGATAAGGATAACGGATGACCTTTCAGGAATAAACACCTACGAAGGATACATAGACGGAAACTGGGCCCTCTTTGAATATGACCAGAAAAACAATGTGCTTGTATATAAATTTGACAAAGAAAGGATTACGGCGGATTCAATACACTCCCTTGAATTAAAAGTGACGGACAAGAAAAATAATGAAACCGTTCTTCACACTGATTTCAGATGGTGAGTGCAAGGTTATCCGGCCTTGATTAATCATAGATCCTGGGAGGGTATTTGCCATCCCTGATCATTTTCCTGATATTGTCGACCACAAAAGGTTTGTCTTCACGGTAAGTGACACCAAACCATCTTTCGTTGCTCATAAGTACTTTGATCTTTATGGATCCGTTTTTTACAAATTTGTCGAGCGATGTCGGTATGTCGAGTTCCGATTTTAGATCCATTCCTTTTTCGTTAATGAAATTTCTGAATTCCTCACCCAGAAAATCATAGCACGAGGGTTTGAAACCAAACAGATTCATCGAGACCACCTCATTACCCGTGAACTCCTGAATTGAGCCGTTCTCAGCAACAACTCTCGCTCCCCTGTCAGTTTTTTCTATCTGCCTTGTTTCGACAATATTTTCGAGAAGTCCCTTTTCATTCACCCTGCACACTCCCCTGTTCACGTGTCCGTGGTCGGAAAGCGTGTTACCAAGTTTGTATCCTATTATTGAATAGGTGTTCTGATCCTGATCGTTTACAAGGAAATCATGAAGGATCTTGTATGATTCCATGCCGTAATAGTCGTCGGAGTTGATTACTCCGAAAGGTTCCCTGATCTTATCCCTTGTGACCAGGATAGCATGACTTGTACCCCAGGGTTTTGCCCTGTCGGGAGCCACTTTTACTCCTTCGGGAAGATTTGTTATCTCCTGGAAAATATAGTCTACTTCTATCCTGTTCTTCAATTTTTCCACAAATCTCTGCTTTACCTGATCTTCGATATCACGCCGTATTACGAAGACAATTTTACCGAAGCCTGCACGTATGGCATCATAAATTGAGTAATCAATAATTGTCTCTCCGGCGGGTCCCACTTCATCGAGTTGCTTGTTTCCCCCGTAGCGGCTTCCCATTCCGGCTGCCAGAACTAAAAGTGTAGGTTTCATACTATATATTTTTTAAATGGTGTGAACTAATTTTATGCATTAAACAAAAACCCCTGTGCAAGTTTCTGATGCTCCTTTATTAGTATTTTTGAATAATACAATGATAAGGAAAATATCCATATTTTTATAATTCATTGAAAAATATTGAGCATGAATTTCAAGCTTGAAATATGCGTCGATTCCATTGACTCATCGCTAAATGCCCAGAGCGCAGGTGCCGACAGGATAGAATTATGCGATAATCTGGCAGAAGGTGGAACAACTCCTTCGGGAGGACTAATATCTGCGGTAAGGAAAAACCTTTCAGCAGGTTTAAATGTGATCATAAGGCCCCGTGGCGGTGATTTTTTATACAGCGACGCTGAATTTGACATAATGCGAAGAGATATAGAATATTGCGGTGAAAACGGAGTTGACGGCGTGGTGTTTGGAATGCTCCGGGCGGACGGTACTGTTGACATTGAAAGGACCGCCAGGCTTGTCGAATTTGCGCATCCCATGGAAATAACTTTCCACAGAGCCTTTGACATGACGTGTAATGCTGAAGAAAGCCTCGAAGACATTATTTCGACAGGAATTGGACGGCTTCTTAGCTCCGGACAGGAAAAAAACGCAGTGGAAGGATCCGGGCTGATAGCCAGGCTGGTGGAAATTGCTGACGGAAGGATAATAATCATGCCCGGAGGAGGACTTGATGAAAATAATATAGCGGGCGTTGCCGTCAAAACGAAAGCCACAGAATTCCACATGACTGCACGATCGCCTGCTGAAAGCTCCATGATTTACAGAAAGGCCGGGATATATATGGGCAATAGCAACGGTGACAATGAGTATGTCAGAAAAATTGCCGACCCGGAGAGGATCAGAAAAATAATCAGCATACTCAAAATGATCTGAAGCATTTTGAAATAACTCCCGGATTTTTACCTTTGTGAAATTCAGACAACTGCTTTTGGTTTCTATGTGCTCATCTGCTATAGCTTCTGATCAGGTGTGGTTGTGATTCATGCCGGCAGGTAAGTTATTACAGGAAGCAAAGAGAAGGATTTTTTTGAATAATTAATATTAACAAATATGAAAAGAGCAACAACCATCATTCTTACTATGCTGCTTACAGGTCTGATAATGAATCAGAACTCAAATGCATGTACAAATTTCATTGTAACAAAGGGAGCATCTGTCAACGGTTCGGTAATGATAACCTATTCGGCCGATTCTCACGTTCTTTACGGTGAGTTATATTACTGGCCATCACGCGATTACCCCGACGGAGCATGGCTTGAAGTATATGAATGGGATTCGGGAAGATATCTCGGGAAGATAAGGCAGGTCAGCCATACCTACTCTGTTGTCGGAAACATGAATGAACATCAGCTTTCCATTGGTGAGACAACATACGGAGGTGTAAGAGGGCTTAACGACCCTGATGGCATTATCGATTACGGCAGCCTTATCTATATAACACTTCAAAGGGCAAAAAACGCGCGTGAAGCAATAAAAATAATGTCGGATCTCGTTTCGGAATACGGTTATGCAAGTTCAGGTGAGTCCTTCTCGATTGCCGACCCTGATGAGGCCTGGATTCTTGAAATGATTGGAAAAGGACCCGGGAACAAAGGTGCCGTGTGGGTTGCACGTCTGATCCCTGATGGCTATATCTCGGCACATGCAAACCAGGCACGCATCACCACTTTCCCGCTTGCCACTGGCAAAAAAACCAGCACCTCGATAACATCGAAGGATCTCAGGAGGATATTTGATCCTGCAGTAACCTGTGTATATGCGCATGATGTAATAGATTTTGCAAGATCAAAGAATTTATTCTCAGGTAATGATGCCGATTTCAGTTTCTCAGATACCTTCAACCCGGTTTCATTCGACGGTGCAAGATTCTGTGAAATGAGAGTGTGGGCCTTCTTCAGGGCTGTAAACGGAGATATGGAAAAATATAAAAACTATGCTGCAGGTCACGATCTTGCTACAAGGATGCCCCTGTGGATCAAACCCGACAGGAAGATATCAAATTATGACCTCATGAATTTTATGCGCGACCATCTCGAAGGTACTGAGTTCGATATGAGTAAAGATATAGGTGCAGGACCTTTCGGACTCCCCTACCGCTGGCGTCCTCTCACATGGAAGGTGTCAGATGATCCCAACGCAAAAATATATTGCAACGAAAGGGCTACTGCCACGCAGCAAACAGGCTTCGTGTTTGTCGCTGAATCACGAAGCTGGCTCCCCGATCCCATAGGAGGAATATTCTGGTTTGGAGTCGACGACGCAACAACCACCGTCTTCAACCCTATCTATTGTGGCATCACGGAGATACCTGAATGTTTCAGGACCGGCAATGGAAACCTGGTTACATATTCTCCCACATCGGCATTCTGGCTTTTCAACCAGGTGGCCAACCAGTGCTACTCAAGGTACGACATGATGAGCTCCGATGCAATTAAGATCCAGAAACAGCTTGAAACACAATATGTCAGGGAAACGACCGAAAAAATCGACAAGGAAGCTCTTGAACTTTATGAAAATGATGTATGGAAAGCAAGAGATTACCTGACAGATTATTCCGTTAAAACCGCGCAGAATACATTTGACGATTGGAAGAAGCTTAGCGAATACCTCCTTGTAAAATATATCGATGGTAACATCAAACGGGAGAAAGACGGCAAATTCGTCGTCAGCGAAGTGGGATACCCTGCTTCACCCATGCAGCCGGGCTATGATGACAAGTGGAAGAAATCAGTCATTCAGGATACGGGAAACAAATTGCTTGTTCCCGGGGACGGTGGACATTGATAAGCCAGTCAGATGCGAAATATGCAATATTTTTGAACATTGATTGTTTTAATCTCAATTTTATTTCTACCTTTGCGTCCGATTTTAAGGGAAACACACTGAATACAAAACACTGTACGAGATGAACTTAATGAACATTGTTGAGAAAGAGCTTGAGATAAAGAATGAATTTCCCAGGTTCAATGCAGGAGATACAATTACCGTGCACTACAAGATAAAGGAAGGTAACAAGGAAAGAATACAGCAATTCCGGGGAGTGGTTGTTCAGAAGAGCGGAGCCGGCCACACCACAACATTTACGGTCAGGAAAATGTCAGGTAACATTGGCGTTGAAAGGATCTTCCCTGCCGCCTCTCCCTTCATCGACAAAATCGAAGTTAATAAGCATGGAAAAGTCCGCAGGGCAAGGATATTCTATATCCGCGACCTCACGGGTAAAAAGGCAAGGATCAAGGAAAAGAAATTCTAAAAAAAAAGCCATCGCGTAGATGGCTTTTTTTATGTCTTGCAGTCTTGCAGTCGTGCAGTCGTGAAGTAATGTAATTATATTTTATCTATCAACTCCTGTTTTTTTGATTTCGCTTCTTCGAGGAGTTTTGTAGCCTGACTATCAGCCACGGTAGTCAGCATGCTTGCTTTCTTATCAGCTTCCTGTTTAATCTTTTCTGCGGCTTTTTGAGCTGCAAGTTTTGCAACAGCACCCCTGTCTGCGGATTCCTCAATGAGTCTCTGAGCCTGCTGGTCTGCTTCACTGCGTACCTTATCTGCTGCTGCTGCTGCTTCATCCCTGAGCTGCTGACCCCTGGCTTCAGCTTCTTTTACCAGTTCATCGCCACGGGCTTCAGCCTCCTGCCTGAGCTTTTCTTTTCCTCCGTCAACGATATCACCAGCAGCATCTTTAACAGCTCCGCCAGAAGAACCTGAGCTTTCCTGCGTCGTTCCGTCCCCAAACACAGGAGTAACGACAGGTTTGCCGAACACTCCCGTGAGCCTTACATTAATCTTCATAATATCTGCAGGTTTCACAGAAAGACCGTATGTCGAGGCAATCCCCGAAAGGTTATCGATCAGGCTGTTCACAGCCCCTCCCAGCTCACTTCTGGGTATCTCGGTTTTGATAAGATAGTTCATGGTCTGGTCCAGACCCTGGTCGCCGCTGATGTTCATTTTAATATTTCCGACCTTTGTATCGAAGGGACTTACAAAAACCCTGCCCTCACTCAGTTTGAAGCTTATATTAAGGTCACGGAAGGTATTGGTATACTTATCGCTCAGTTTCAGGAGCTCCTTCATCTTGTCATAAGCTGCTGATTTAACCAGCGTTATTTCATCTGACTGCAGCCTGCCACCACCTGTTATTGTGGAGATAAGAGGCATCATATCCGGTCCGAGAAGGCTGTTGTATGAAAGGTTTACATTGATTTTCCCGTCAACATTCTCAGCTGCAGGAGCCAGTTTCTGAATAGTATTGAAAGAAGTGAATGCCTGTTTTACACCTATGCTCTGCAGATTGAGGTCGGCTTTCATAACAGGTTTTAGCGTGTCGCGGGGATCATATTCGGCGTTAAGGGTGATCATTCCACCCAGCATGTTCATACCTGTCTCCCTGAGGCTAAG
>JAFGXX010000025.1 GCA_016936435.1 Bacteroidales bacterium | reverse complement strand
CGGACCAGCCGATTGAAATCATAGCCCGGGAAGGTGAATATCTCATGCTCCGGCCTCTCGAACTCGATGTCCGTGATTCGGGTACAGAAGTATCTCCGCTGGTATTCAGATCAGAAGATGGACAGAAGGCAGTATTCAGAGCGGGTGTCGAAATTGAAGGATTTGAAAAGGTGAACGATAACCTGTGGAGGGCTTTCGTTCCACAGGTAGCATATTACGATTCATATTTCGAACAGTTATACGTGAACGGACGAAGGGCAACGAGGGCTAAAAGTCCCAATGAGGGATTCTGGCATGTAAGGAAGGTTGAGGAGACAGTTGCCGAAAAGGGAACGGGCAGGATGCCACAGGTAGCAGTACAGAAAATAGTGGTCGACAGCAGCTGCCTGGAAACCATGAAAGGTTTCAGCAGCCTGGATTATGAGGATGCCCTGGTGGTCTTTTATCATAACTGGGACAACACCAGGAAAAGGATAATGAGCTTCAGCAGATCGGAACCGGCATTCTTTATAGGCGGGGAAGGCATGAAACCGTGGAACCCCATTAATGCAAAATCACGCTGGCTGGTTGAGAACTACAGGGGAGCCCTGGATGCTCCGGGTGAGTGGTTCCTCGACAGGGAGGGATATCTGTATTATATTCCTCTTCCAGGCGAAACAATTCAAAACACGGTATTTCATGCTCCCATACTGAAGGAATTCATAGGTATTTCAGGTGACTCACCCGAAAAAATGGTGAGTAACATAAGGTTTGAGAATCTTGTCTTCGCAGTTGCCGGATACCGCACTCCGGCTGCCGGGAACGAACCGGCACAGGCTGCTTCTCCCGTGGAAGCTGTGATAACGCTCGATTATGCATCGGAAATCGCCTTCAACGCATGTGAAATATCCCATACAGGTACTTATGGTATGTGGTTCAGGCGCGGGTGCTCTAATTGTGAAGTAAAAAGTTGCTACCTTCATGATCTGGGCGCCGGAGGTATCAAAATAGGGGAGACGACCCTGAGATCTTCTGATAATGAAATAACAAATCACATAAATGTCGATAACAATATTATAACCGACGCCGGTCATATCTTCCCCTGCGCGGTAGGGATAATAATTTTTCATGCCAGCGACAACAAACTGACCCACAATGATATATCCAACCTGCGCTATTCCGGAATCTCGGTGGGATGGATATGGGGCTACGCCCACAGTCCTTCGAAAAGGAACATTATAAGCTATAATCATATTCATCATCTGGGATGGGGCGAGCTGTGCGACATGGGAGGAGTTTATACCCTTGGCGCTTCGGAGGGTACAATTGTCTCGGATAATGTTATTCACCATGTATATTCATACGATTACGGAGGCTGGGGTCTTTATACCGATGAAGGCTCGAAGGGTATAGTAATGGAGTACAATCTTGTTTACGCCTGCAAAAATTCAGGTTTTCATCAGCACTATGGTAAGGATAACATTATCAGGAACAATATATTCGCATCAAATATAAGGGCTCAGCTCCAGGCAACCAGGGTTGAGGAACATACATCGCTTTCATTTCTGAACAATATTATATGGTTCGACAGGGGAAGTCTTCTTACAAGTAACTGGCATAAGTTCAAACTTGTGAGCGATTACAACTGTTACTGGGATACCAGGACAGAGGAAATAATGTTCGCCGGTAAATCATTCAAAGAATGGCAGAAAGAAGGAAAGGATCGCCATTCCGTGATCTCCGATCCCCTCTTCTTAAATCCTGCGGAATATGATTTCAGGTTCAGGAAACTCAGCTTAGCAAAAAGGATTAAGTTCATTCCCTTTGATTACTCGGATGCCGGTGTGTACGGATCTGACGAATGGAAGAAACTGGCGGAAACGGATCCTTCCCTTGAAGCAGAATTCGAACAGGTTATCGAAAAGAATGAAAGCAGGGCTAAAAAATAGCTGACATTAACAACCGATATGATTATAAATCAGACAGACAAAACTATACCTGATGAATAAAAGACACTTATTCTTACTAATCAGTTTTTCATTTCTTTTACTCTTTTCATGTAGGAATGAAAGACCTTCAGCCATCTACGATTTTGATCTCCTGGCTGACAGGGTGTGGCCGGGGGAGGATTTCTGGTCGGTCCCGCTGGAAGACTGGAGACTGCAGGACGGCAGGATTGAATATACCGGTACAGGCCAGCAGGCTACATGCACAGTCCTTCCCTGTGTGATCGGAAAGTGGAGACCAGGATTCTCGGTAAACGTTGAGATGGGGCTTCTCGACAAGGGCCTTAATGACGGGGCTTCAGGTGTAATAATCGGTTCTGAGGCAGCTGAGGAAAAAGATCACCGGGCTGCAATTTATTTTGGCCACGGGATAAACGCAGGGGTAAATACCGAAGGTTACGCTTTCATTGACCAGAGCACCACAAAACTGCCTGAAGATTTTGATTTCAGCCGTTTCACCCTCGAAATTACCGGGAATGAAGACCCGGATGGTCCTGTGCTGACACTTATAGTTAAAGGCGCTGATGCGGCAGGCGTTGCAGAGGTGGTTTTCAGGCCTGAAGGGCCGGTGAGTGGCATCATTCAGATGGTAAGTAATTTCAGGACTTCTAAATCAAAAAATAACGGACCACGGTTCTGGTTCGATAACATTGAGATCAAGGGTAAAGGTCTTACTTACAGACCTGAGAACAGATACGGTCCGGTGTTGTGGGCTATGCATACTCTCAGCAGGAATACCCTGAAGTTATCGGCTCAATTTCCGCCGGTAGGGACAACTGATAACCACGAAGTTGTACTTCAGATAAGGAAAGATAAAAAATGGATTACAGCCGGGACAGAAAACATTCATCCCGATTCCAGGACTGTCCTCTTCAGTGTAAGTGATTGGGATTCATCTGTTGACCATGATTACCGGATATTATATGATTTTGTCAATATTAAGGGAAAACCGGAGACACATATTTATGCCGGGAAGATAAAAAGAGACCCTGTTGACCGTCAGTTGAAAATGGGGGCAATGACATGTCAGTATCATACCGGATTTCCTTATTCCCCGGTTGTAAGAAATCTGACACTTAAGGAACCTGATCTGCTGTATTTTTCAGGCGACCAGATTTATGAGCAGAACGGAGGATATCCAATTAAAAGAGAACCCGAGGATATGGCCATCCTCAGTTACCTTGGAAAGTGGTATATGTTCGGATGGGCCTTCGGCGAGGTGATGCGCAACACTCCTGCAGTATGCACTCCCGACGATCATGATGTTTTCCAGGGAAATATCTGGGGAGGAGCGGGCATTCCAAAGCCTTCAGGGCTCGCCAATACCGACGATTACACGGGTTTCACCCAAACAGTGAGGATGGTGAATGTTGTAAACAGGACACAATGCTCTCACCTTCCCGATCCATTTGATCCATCGCCAATTGAACAGGGTATGTCGGTATGGTACACTTCTATGAACTACGGGCGGGTTAGTTTTGCAATTACCAGCGACAGGATATTCAAGTCGGGTCCGGATCTTGTTTCGACATGGGAAGGACGGAAAGATCATATCACAAAGCCCCTTGCCGATCCTTCGGTGCTGGAAAGAGATGACCTTCAGTTCCTTGGTGAACGGCAGGAGCAGTTTTTGCAGGAATGGCTGCGCGACTGGGAAGATGTCGAGATGAAAGTACTTCTTTCGCAGACACTATTTGCAAATGCTGCAACCCACCACGGGCAGTTTGACGGCTATCTTTACGGCGACATGGATTCGGGAGGCTGGCCTAAGAAAGGCCGCGACAGGGCAGTGGGGATCATTAGAAAAGGTTTTGTCTTTCATATTTGCGGCGACCAGCATGTACCTTCCATTGTACATTATGGAATTCATAATTTCAGAGATGCAGGATGGGCTTTTTGCACCCCGGCGATTGCAGTCGGATACTCAAGGTGGTTCAGACCCGATGACCTCGGTATTCCTGTAAGTAAGCGTCCGGAACACGGATTCCCGAATACGGGAGAATATACCGACGCTTTCGGAAATAAAAATTATGTGTATGCAATAGGAAACCCGGTCAATTTTGCAGGAATAAAAAACAGGTATGAGTTGCAGCAGAATAAAACCGCAGGAATGGGTTTCGTCATTTTCGACAAGGAAACACGGAATATCACAATGGAATCATGGCATTTCCTTAGCGATGTTCTGAATCCGGGTGAAATGAGCCAGCATCCCGGGTGGCCGAAGACAATAAACCAGATGGACAACTACGGCAGGGAAGCTTTAGCCTGGCTGCCGACACTGAAAATATCAGGAGATCCTGATCCCGTCGTGGAGATAATCAATCAGACAACCGGTGAACCTGAGTATATAATAAGGATTAATGGCTATGAGTTCATACCTAAAGTATTCAGCAATGATAAGTTCATTGTAAAAGTCAGCTATCCTGAAAAAAAGCTTGTAAAAGAGTTTGCTGATCTTATACCCGGAACTGAAATCGGGAAATCCGAACTTCTGATTGACTTCAATTAAGGAGCAGTGCCATTGATTTTATGATATAATTTTATCATTATGATGAAACGATTTTTTGTACTGTTGGTTATGATATTAGCCAGTCAGATGGCTTATAATCAGAGTGTAAATGAGTATGATCTGGTAATATACGGAGGGACATCGGCGGGTGTGAGTGCAGCTATACAGGCTTCCAGATCAGGATTATCTGTTGTGCTGATTGAGCCCACCGGCCGGATTGGCGGCCTTACCACTGGGGGGCTGGGTCAGACAGACATAGGAAATAAACAGGCTATTGGAGGAATTGCCCGGGAGTTTTATCAGAACGTAAAAAAACATTACCAGCAACCTGAAAACTGGAAATGGCAAAAAAGGGAAGATTACCTTGACGGTGGCCAGACCCGTACTGAATCAGGCGAGGATGCCATGTGGACCTTTGAACCATCAGCTGCATTGTATATCTTTCACCAGATGCTTGATGCGGAGAAAAATATCACACTGGTCTTAAACCAGCGGCTTGACAGGCAAAAAGGGGTAAAGAAGAAGAAAGGGGTAATTTCATCCATTTCAATGGAGAGTGGTGAAATCTATCAGGGAAAAGCATTTATCGATGCTACTTATGAAGGCGATCTGATGGCAGCTGCAGGAGTATCTTACACGGTAGGAAGAGAAGCAAATAAAAAATACGGCGAGACCCTCAATGGCGTTCATACTGCAGACACTGCACGTACAATGACCAGGCTGATCTCACGCAATTCCATCAACCATAACTTCGTCCGCGGAGTTGACCCCTACCGTGAGAAAGGTAACCCTGCAAGCGGGCTCCTGCCTTATATAAATCCAAAAGGACCCGGAAAAGAAGGCTCAGCGAATAAAGGCGTTCAGGCTTATTGTTTCAGGATGTGCCTTACTGACCACCCCGAAAACCGTATACCTTTTGAAAAACCGGCAGATTATGAAGAAACGGATTACGAACTGTTGCTGAGAAATTATGAGGCCGGAGAAAAAGGATTCCCCTGGATCAACTCTGCCATGCCCAACCGGAAAACAGATACGAATAACAGGCTCGGCTTTTCCACCGATTTTATTGGACAGAACTACGATTATCCGGAAGCCTCCTACACAGAAAGACAGGCAATTGCAGAACGCCACCGCAATTACCAGAAGGGCCTGATGTGGACCCTGGCATATCACCCGCGGATGCCCGGACACATCCGGAAAGAAGTATCGCGATGGGGTATGTGCAAGGATGAATTTACCGCAGGAAAGGGCTGGCAGGATCAATTATATGTGCGCGAAGCGCGCCGGATGATAAGCGACTATGTGATGACCCAGTACAATTGTGAAGGCCTCACCGTAGCGCCCGACCCCGTGGGGCTGGCTGCCTACGGAATGGATTCGCACCATGTTCAGAGATATGTAACTTCTGAAGGTTTTGTTAAAAATGAAGGTAATGTGGAAGCCCGTGTCAGAGGACCTTATCCGATAAGTTACCGGTCTATCATACCCAAAGAAAAACAGTGTAAAAACCTGCTGGTTCCGGTTTGTGTCAGCTCCACACACATCGCCTTTGGTTCCATCCGGATGGAACCGGTCTTTATGGTATTGGGACAGTCGGCAGCTATCGCGGCTTCTATTGCAATCGATAAGGATATTCCTGTGCAAAAGGTTAATTACCATGAACTGCAGAAAGCATTACTGGAAAACAATCAGAGGCTACAATGAGATAGTTAATAACATGATAATAAGCCATATAGGCTGGTTAATTCAAAAATATTCTTAATTTATTGTATTCCTTGTGTTACTTAGTGCTCCCGATACTTGTCGGGACCTTTGAGATACTTTGTGGTAAAAAAAATAATTAACCACACAAAGGATAAACAGAGTATATAAATAATTAAAGTTAAACACCTTGTCATGAGAAAGATACCTATATTATTTGCCATAATCCTTATCGGAATTCTGAACAGCTGTCAGAGAAATGACAGTATCGATCTTTATTCCGGTTTTGTCAACCCTCCGGCGGAAGCACGTCCCTTCGTCAGGTGGTGGTGGAACGGAAACAGGATAACGGATAGGGAAATTAAACGCCAGCTGGATGTTTTGCATGAAGCCGGTATGGGTGGTGTTGAGATTAATCCTATTGCTTTTCCGGAATGGTCCGACACCGCCGGAACAAGAGCCCTCACATGGTTGAGTCCCGAATGGAACAGGCTTGTGGTGCTGGCTTCAGAAGAAGCTGCCGGAAGAGGGATGATAACAGACCTGATCGTTGGCTCGGGCTGGCCCTTCGGAGGTGAGTTTCTTAAGGTTGAGGAAGTTATTGCCAGGGTCATGGTTAATACAATCGTTTACAATGGAGAGGAGAAGGTTAGCATAAATATCGGCGAGCTTGTAAATAAAGCTCTGGCATCCCAGTCGCGTGCTCCCGAGGGAGAAGCTTTTTCGGAAGAGCTTATGTTCGCACGGCTTGTACCAGATGGTATGGATGACCTGAATGAAGTTATTGACCTGTCAGGAAATGGTTTTGCCGGTCAGGAACTGTCTTTCACCGTCCCGGCAGGGCAATGGCATCTCATTTACGGAATACTTGAGAAAGGACACCGCCATGTGCAGAATGGTGCACCGGGAGCAGCAGGACCTGTGATGGATCATTATAAAAAGGAAGTCACCCTTGCTTACCTTCACAGGCTTTTAAAAATAAGCGAGGATACCGGGATCCCGCTCAATAAGCTTATCAGGGCATTGTTCTGCGATAGTATCGAGCTGGCCGGTTCAAACTGGACCGACGGGATGGCTGATCAATTCTTTGGTGAATACGGATACAGGCTCGATCCTTATCTTCCTTTTATTTTTTATGAACCATACCGTGGCTATCCTTCTGATAACTACACTGCTGAAATAAGGGATCAGATAAAAAGGGTACGATATGATTTCAATGAATTCATGGTCTCACTCTTTCTTGACAACTTCACCCGCACTTTTCAGGATTTCTGTACTCAAAACGGTCTTCTATGCCGTTACCAGGCTTATGGTACTCCTTTTCTGATGGGGATGATGGAGGGTAATATGATACCCGATATCCCCGAAAGCAACAACTGGCTCTTCTCGGGAAATAATATGGACAGTGAAGAGTGGACCTGGAATCAGGACCATGGCTACATGATATGGAACCTGTATGCAGCTTCGGGCGGACATCTTAGCGGAAGAAAAATAATCAGCTGTGAGGCCATGACAAATACAAGGGGTGTCTGGAAAGTGTCGCTCGAAGACATTAAAAGGCACGACGATATGAATTTTATTACAGGAATGAACCATTCCGTACTGCATGGATATAATTATTCACCAGTTGAAGCCGGATTTCCGGGGTGGATAAGATTCGGGGCCTATTTCAGCGAACAGAATACCTGGTGGCCCTACTTCAGGAAATGGACAGATTATAATGCACGTCTTTCTTATGTGTTCCAGCAGTCGAAGCCGGAGAAAAGTATCGCAATACTGGGTCCTACAGGCGATGTGTGGACCGAAAAAGGTCTTCCGCGTGTGCCCTTTCATAACACGCCGGCTTACTGCTACAGGCTATGGGAAGGACTAAGCCAGGTTGGTTCGTCGTGCGATTATATCGATGAATCTGTTATTATCAATGGTAAAAAGGAGAATGGCAGGCTTAACTATGGTCCAATGTCCTACAAGGCAGTTGTGCTGTGCGATGTAAGATCGGTTAAGGCCTCTACCGCCATGGCACTGAGAGATTTCGCCGACGCCGGAGGTAAGATAATACTGATAGGAGAAACGCCTTCAAGGTCACTTTCATTCCAGGATGCTGCCGAAAACGACTCGGTTGTAATTACTGTATTCAGAAATTTGAAAGAAAAGCAGAAGATAATTGCCCTGGAGCCTCCAAAAGATCGTTTTAATCTCAGGGAATTTTCTGAAAAACTACTGAGAACTTCTGCTATTGAGCCTGATGTGAAGATTGAGAATCCTTCCGCTAACCTTTTCCAGATAAGAAAAATACATAGGGATAAGGAAATATATTTCTTCGTAAACCCAAACAGGAAAGAAAGTGTTTCAACCCTGGTTGAATTTGAAACTGGTAAAATGGCACCCTGGGTATGGAACCCCGGGGATGGAACAAGGAAGTCCTTCCCTTTTGCCGGAAAGCAGAACACCCTGAAGATCAGTCTTGGACCTCTCGAATCACTACTTCTGGTGTTTGACGAAGAAGAAGGATCATTTGATCTTACAGAAGAATCAGTACCGGATACAGTTGTGCTGAATATTCCATGGGAAGCGGAGTTCATGCATAAGAACGGGACTGTCTTTACAAGGGAGTTTGAGACATTGTCTGAATTCGGAACATCTCCTGATGAGGAGATGAGTTCGTTTGCCGGTGTTGTTAATTATTTAACAGAGTTCGAATCCGATGGCCATGGCAGCCTGCTGCTTCTTCCGGAAGTAAACAGGGGTGTTACGGAGGTGTTCATAAACGGCAAGCCTGCGGGGCTCAATTGGTACGGGAAACCTGTATTCAACATTTCAGGCCTTCTCAAACCCGGAAAAAATAAGATAGAAATAAAATATACAACACTTCTTTCGAATTATGTGAGAACTCTGAAGGACAATAACACTGCCATGCACTGGACAAAAGGTTATGTAAAGATTCCGGTGGGTATCGATGGGAATGTTCAGATAATAAAATAGTGGGTACTATTTAGTATTTTAACAATTCTGCTATGATTATTGGAAAAAGCCCGGATACTGGAAGTAACAATCTTTTATTATTGAGGTGATTCATTTTTCTGGGTTTTGGTATTATCATTTAACCTGATTAATTCATGAACTTTGTGACCCTTTGTGTAATCCTTTGTGCGACTTTGTGGTTAATAATTTTTTTACCACATAGGATCACTAAGGCCCGATAGCTATCGTGAGCACTAAGTAACACAAAGGAATAAAGTAGATTAAATATATTATGAGTATCGGGAATCATGAATATAACATTAAATTTTTATCACTTAAACCCCCTTCCCAACCTTCCCCCACGGGGGAAGGAGCTG
>JAFGXX010000179.1 GCA_016936435.1 Bacteroidales bacterium | reverse complement strand
TGGGTGCTTATAGCCAACCCCAATCTGTTTGAAACCCAGGCAGTAGGGGTAAGGAACCTTTCCGTCATCGTGGGAGGCATATGTATTGTTCTGGGAATAATGCCGGCCATATTTTGCAAAGGCATTGATGCTTCCAACATGGAAAACAGGAAGGAAATAACCTTTAAAACTCTTTTCTCAAACCTTATTGATCTCTTCAGAGGTATCGTACAGGTATCGAAAAACAAACCTTTTATGAGGCTCTGTGGCGCTACTTTCCTGGTATTCAACGGATTTCAGATGGTGGCATCATTCAGTTATTTCATTATTGTCTTCTATATGTTCAAAGGCGACTACGGGATTGCCGGTAACTGGCCTGCATGGTTCTCCACTGTTTCGGCCATAGTGACTGCATTTCTTGTTATCCCTGTCATCTCGGCACTGGCAAACAAGTTTGGGAAACGACAGGCATTCATCATCTCAACAGTGATATCAATAATTGGATATGGCCTCAAATGGTGGGGCTTCAATCCGGGAAACCCATGGCTCATCTTCATGCCAATACCGCTTATGGCATTCGGTATCGGCGGATTATTCACGCTGATGATGAGCATGACAGCTGATGTATGCGACCTGGACGAACTCAACAACGGGATGCCCAGAAAAGAAGGTACATTCGGAGCAATATACTGGTGGATGGTGAAACTAGGACAGGCTCTTGCCCTGGTCCTCGGCGGCCTCGTGCTGAAACTTGTGGGCTTTGACCAGAATGCAGCAATTCAGGCATCTGAAACTATTATCAGACTACGTCTTGCAGATATTACAATTCCTGCACTGACTGCTTTCCTGGCTATCGTGGTAATGTGGAAATACGATCTTACGGAAGAAAAAGCAAGGAAAATAAAGGATGAACTCGTAGCCAGAAGAGGCGAACTATAAACCCTGTCAGATGACGAGTGGCATAGTTTGAACATAACAAACATAATCCTGATTTTCAATGAAAAAAACAGCCGGTTTCCTTTTGCTTATCCTGATAATTACTTACGCCATGCAATCGTGCAATAGTGATGGAAATTTACTGACTACCGTAAAAATTCTGGTAACTTCAGAAACTGGCGATAAAATTGCTGAGAAGGATAATATCCGGTTTAAAAGAGGTGTTGCTGAAGGACCAGTGATAGTGATAGAGCCGGAGCTGACAAAACAAACCATCGATGGAATCGGATCATCTTTTACCGAGGCATCGGCATTTGTGCTGGCCCATCTTGAGCCCAGGGAAAGGATAGGTGTCATGAATTCACTGTTCGGGGAGGAAGGTGCCAACTTTTCACTTGCCCGGACTCATATCGGCGCCTGCGATTTCTGCGTTGAAGGAAAATACTCATACCTCGACAGAAAAGGTGATACCGGCCTTGAATCATTCAGCCTTGCACATGATTCTGAAGGTTTCAGCTCCCGCGTATATCCGGGTGTAAGAGATGAAAGCTACGACCTGCTGCCCATGATCAAAGAAGCGCTGGAGATAAAAGGCAGGCAGGATGATAATGTCCTGAATATTGTTGCCTCAGCCTGGACAGCACCCTCATGGATGAAGGATATAGAAGACTGGTATATAACTGGAACGAAGGAGAACAATTTCCGGGGGACGGGAGGTATTCTTAAAAAAGAATATGAAGGAACCTATGCCCGCTACCTTCTGAAATATCTTGATGTCTGCAGGGAACAGGGGATCGATATCTGGGGTATCACCCCTGTTAATGAGCCTCACGGCAACAACGGCCAGTGGGAGAGTATGCATTTTACTCCTGAATCGCAGAATGAATTTATTAAAAAGCACCTCGGGCCAGGTCTGAAAAATGGTGATAATGCCGAAGTTAAGCTTCTTATTTATGACCAGAACAGGGATGGAATGGAACACTGGGCTGACGTCATTCTCGGCGACCCCGAAGTTTATCAGTATGTTTATGGAGTGGCAGTTCACTGGTACGAAAGTACTTTCAGGGTGTATGAAGATGTATTTGAAAGGGTAAATAAAAAATTCCCTGCTCACGCAATCCTGCATACCGAAGGCTGTATCGACGATCTTGGCAAGCCTGCTCCTGAAGGTATCACCGATCCCGAAAGGTTTACAGAGAAGAACTGGTTCAATAACGATTCTTTCTGGTGGAATCCCAATGCCACAGACTGGGGTTACTCTGCTACCTGGGAGGGCGTAAAACAGGAAGATCATCCTGTTTATACACCGGTACACCGCTATGCCAGGAATATCATTGTCAGCATCGACCACTGGCTCAGAGGCTGGATAGACTGGAACGCAGTTCTCGACCATAACGGAGGTCCGAATCATGCGGGTAACTATTGCGGAGCCCCCGTAATGATCAATACGGACACAAAGGAAATATACTATACACCCGTCTATTATATACTGGCTCAGATGAGCAGGACAATAAGACCCGGCGACAAGGCGGTAAGCACTATTAAGAACTCAGAAGGACTGGATCCGGATGCCCTGCATGTGTGTTCGACACTGAGCCCGGGCAACCTGCTGACAGTTCAGATTCTGAATACGACAAAGAAGGAAATCCGGCTTTCAGTACAAATTAAAGAGCAGTATGCCGAAATAATTGCTGACGAAAATTCGCTTAAGACAGTTCAGATACAGTTACCGTAACAGATAATAACCATGAGCTAAAGACGCATATTGAGATGAATAACATCTGGCTGGCAAATACGAAACTCCATTTTGACATTAAGGAGGTGACCGGGGAAATCGTGACACTGGACGGTGAAAGGTATTATAAGATAGCAAATTACGATCAGATGCCCGATTTTTTCATTGCAGTGGTAAGCGACTCCGACCTCTGGATGTATATTTCATCTAACGGCTCCCTGACAGCCGGAAGAAAAGACCGCGATAATTCTTTGTTCCCCTATTATACTGTGGATAAAATCCATGACTCCAGGGATACGACAGGCAGCAAAACCTCCTGCCTCATTCAAAAGGAAGGCATCGTTCATCTCTGGGAACCTTTTGCCCGGGATCAGGATAAGATTTATAATCTGGAACGTAACCTTTACAGGAGTATCTATGGGAATAAGATCGTTTTTGAAGAGAAAAATACAGACCTCGA
>JAFGXX010000178.1 GCA_016936435.1 Bacteroidales bacterium | reverse complement strand
CCTCACGCCCTCACCCCCTCTCCCCCTCACCCCTTCACCCCCTCACGCCCTCACGCCCTCTCCCCCTCACCCTTTCACCCTTTCATCCCTTCTCAACTCACACTCCCTTACCTCTCAAAACCGTCCCGACGGTATAAAAGATTATCCTGATGTCGAACCACAACGACCGGTTTTTCATATAATACAGATCATACCGGAGCCTTTCAATCATCTCATCAACAGTCGAGGCATATCCGTATTTTACCTGTCCCCATGAAGTAACGCCCGGCTTAACAAGCTGCAGCTCAAGATATTCAGGTGCCTCTTTTACTATCTGGTCGATATAGTACTGTCTCTCGGGCCGCGGACCCACCAGCGACATATCTCCCTTAAGTACATTTATAAGATTCGGGATCTCATCAACCCGGTATTTTCTTATGAAGCTGCCTATCCTGGTAACTTTCTCCCCATTCGCACCGGCAAGCATAGGCCCTCCCTTCTCGGCGTCATAGACCATCGACCTGAACTTATATATCGAAAAAGGCTTTCCGTCTTTGCCTATCCTGTCCTGAGAGTATATCACCGGACCTTTCCCGGAAATGAAAATAAGAAACGAGAGTATAAGCAGAAAAGGGCTGAGAACTATCAGAAACAATAGTGAAAAGACGATGTCAAAGACAGCTTTGATCGCACTGTGTGTAAATTTATTTTCAGGTTTGCCGGAAATAGACATGAAGCCGAATGTGTTTTAGAAGCTTAACTGCCTGTTTTTTTATTTTTACTGCCTGCAAGATATCTAAAAGCAGGTAATTCCGCAATTACCTGCAAGCAATATGCGATAACATCTGATAAGTTTTCAACCGATGACAGCTATCTTGATTATGGTGCGCTAAATTTTCTATTTTTACGGCAGTTTTTTACAGTACAGCGATTTGAATGATAGACGATTTTGAAGCAAAGGGTAAGAGAAAAAGACTTGTTGCCGAACTAAAGAAAAAGGGGATAAGCGATGAAGAAGTATTAAGGGCTATCGATACTGTCCCCAGACACCTTTTCATGGATCCTGCTTTCCTGATCCATGCCTACGTCGACAAGGCTTTTCCCATTTCATCCGGGCAAACAATATCACAACCTTATACTGTAGCTGTCCAGACATCCCTGCTTGAGGTAAAAAAGAGACACAGGATACTGGAAATAGGTACAGGATCAGGTTATCAGGCTGCCGTACTGGCCGAAATGGGAGCGAAGGTATATACCATCGAGCGTTTCAGGGATCTCTATCTGAAAGCCCAGCAGACACTCAGGTCGCTGGGATACGAAGCCGATTTTTTCTATGGCGACGGCTATGCAGGCAAAGCTCAGTACGGACCTTTTGACGGTATTATCATAACTGCAGCCATAAAGGAGATACCCGGCGAACTGTTGCAGCAGCTTAAAACGGGAGGCCGTCTGGTAGCCCCGGTGGGCGACAGCAGCTACCAGGTAATGACCCTCATGATACGCGAAAATGACGATTCTTTTACCACAACAACACATGGCACCTTTGTCTTTGTTCCAATGCTGAAGGGAACCGTTAACGGAAAATGATTTAACATGGAAGTGTTCAGACTAGTATTCTCACCCATTGAGGTAAATACCTACATTCTTTCCGACGGATCGGGAAAATGTGCCGTCATCGACTGCGGATGCTATACCCGTGATGAGTTTGACCGGCTGGCCGGACTTATAGAAAGCAAAAAACTGGTCCCGGAGCTTCTTCTTAATACTCATTGCCACCTCGACCATATCTTTGGAAACAGGATGTTCCTCGAAAGATACGGTATAGGAACTCTCTGCCACATCGAAGAAGATGTCAACAGGAATGACTCGGTTCATATAGCCGGACTGTTCGGACTAAATATGGAGACACCTCCCCCCCCGGCAGGGTATATAGATGATAATTCAGTGCTGTCGTTCGGGAACACTGAACTAAAAGCGCTGCTGGTGCCCGGACATAGTGCAGGCAGCTTGGCCTTTTACAGTGAAAAGGATAAGATCGTCTTTACCGGAGATGCACTTTTTGCAGGAAGCATAGGACGGACTGATCTTAAGGGAGGCGACTACAACACCCTCGTAACGGGCATCAGAAACAGGCTTTTCAGCCTCCCGGCCGTGACTGTTGTTTACCCGGGACATGGGGAACAAAGCACAATTGAAACAGAAATAAATACAAATCCCTATTTTACCTGATCTGTCACAGTAAAAAAACCGCTCAATCTCAGAACTGTTCAAATTATAATTTGTTAACCTGTAAAATTCAATAATATGTCACCAGATAAATTTGTAAACCGTCACAATGGTCCGCGGCAAGAAGACATTAGCCGCATGCTGGAAGTTACCGGCGTTAAATCGGTCGATGAGCTGATAGCGAAGACAGTGCCTGAGGGCATCAGGCTGACAAATCCGCTTGAGCTTCCTGAGGCTATGGGCGAATATGAGTATCTTAAGCATCTGAGAGAACTTGGTTCACGTAACAAGGTGTTCCGCTCCTTCATAGGCCAGGGTTATTACGGAGTGGCTCCTCTCTCAGTGATAATAAGGAATGTTCTTGAAAATCCCTCTTGGTATACCTCCTATACTCCATATCAGGCTGAAATATCGCAGGGAAGACTTGAAGCCCTTCTGAATTTTCAGACGATGATCATCGATCTGACAGGACTGCCGGTGGCAAATGCCTCGATGCTTGACGAATCTACGGCTGCCGCCGAAGCGATGATAATGATGTTCAATTCAAGGTCGAGAGCAGCAGTTATGGAGGGAGCCAACAGGTTTTTTGTTGATGAAGATATCTTCCTGCAGACCATGGATCTTCTCGAGACAAGGTCTAAACCTCTTGGTATTGAACTTGTTAAGGGTAGATATACCGAAGCTGCGTTTGATGAAAAATACTTTGGTGCAATTGTCCAGTATCCGGCGGCATCGGGCGAAATAAGGGACTATGGTGACTTTACACGTAAAGCACATGAGGCCGGACTCCTCGTAGCTGCAGCTGCCGACCTGATGAGCCTTGTCCTTCTTACTCCTCCGGGAGAATGGGGCGCTGATATAGTTGTCGGATCAAACCAGAGGTTCGGACTTCCGATGAGTTTCGGCGGCCCGCACGCAGGTTTCTTCGCAGCAAGGGAAGAACTGAAAAGATCTATGCCCGGAAGGATAATAGGTGTCTCTGTTGATGTGAACGGAAATCCCGCTCTGAGAATGGCCCTCCAGACAAGGGAACAGCACATAAAACGCGAAAGGGCAACATCAAATATATGTACCGCACAGGCTTTACTGGCGACAATGAGCGGAATGTACGCCCAGTACCACGGTCGCGAGGGACTGAAGGACATTGCAACAGAAATTCACAGGGCAGCCTGTACTATTGGTTCTGAACTGAAAAAACTGGGGTTCGCAAGGCTCAACGAACATTTCTTCGATACCCTGAGCATAGAACTCAGCTCGGCTTCTGCAATAAATGAAGTGAAAGAGCTGTCGCAGGCGGCAGGAATAAATTTCTTCTACGCAGGAGAGAAGGTAGTAAGGATAAGCACCGATGAGGTTACCACAAATGAAGAGATCAGATCGATTGCAGGGATCTTTGCGAAGGTGGCCGGTAAAGGAAATGTGTCAGAGATCATACCCTGCGATGTTATCTCCATTCCTGAAAAGCTCAGACGAAGTTCCGGTTTCCTGAATGCCGCCACCTTCAACAGGTATCACAGCGAGACCGAAATGATGAGGTATATAAAGATGCTCGAGAGGAAGGATTTTTCGCTTACCCACTGTATGATACCTCTGGGATCGTGTACCATGAAGCTCAATCCGGCAACTTCAATGTTTGCCATGAGCTGGCCCGAATTCGCCAATATTCATCCTTTCGTACCTGCGGACCAGGCAGAAGGTTATCATCAGCTGATGGATGAGCTTGGCAATGCTCTTAAAGAGATCACGGGCTTTCCGGCAGTTTCATTTCAGCCGAACTCAGGCGCCGCAGGCGAATACGCAGGTCTGATGGTTATAAGGCAGTATCATCTGTCGCGTGGCGATGATCACAGGAATGTGGTACTGATACCTTCGTCGGCCCATGGAACCAACCCTGCCAGCGGAGTCATGGCCGGCATGCGGGTTATTGTAGTGGAATGCGATGAGAAGGGTAATATAAATGTTGAAGACCTCAGGAAGAAAGCAGATGAAAACAGTACGAACCTGTCTGCCTTCATGATAACCTATCCTTCAACACACGGGGTATTCGAGGAATCAGTTGTCGAAATGATCGACATAATTCATTCACACGGAGGACTCGTATATATGGACGGTGCCAATATGAATGCACAGGTAGGGCTTACCAGTCCGGGCAGGATAGGAGCCGACGTCTGTCATCTTAACCTTCACAAGACTTTTGCCATTCCACACGGAGGGGGCGGACCGGGTATGGGACCCATCCTGGCAAATGAGAAGTTGGCAGAATTCCTTCCATCACATCCTGTTGTGGCTACAGGAGGAGCAAAAGGTACTACGGCTGTTGCAGGAGCACCTTTCGGAAGTGCTCATATATTGACTATTTCGCATGCCTATGTTATGATGCTGGGATCTGAAGGACTGACTGAGGCTACACGTATTGCAATACTGAATGCCAATTATATTTCTGCAGCCCTGAAAGAATGGTTTAAAACATTATATACAGGCAAAAACGGTTTCGTGGCTCATGAGCTGATCCTCGACTGCCGGAATTTCAAGACAGAAACAGGTATCACTGAGGGCGACATTGCAAAAAGGCTTATGGATTACGGATTCCATGCACCCACTCTTTCATTCCCCGTACATGGCACCCTGATGGTAGAACCCACTGAATCGGAATCACTAAGGGAACTCGACAGGTTTGTTGAAGCCATGAAATTGATCTGGAATGAAATTGAAGAGGTCAGAACGGGAAAATATGACAGGGAGGATAATGTACTGCATAACTCGCCTCATACACAGAGAGTTGTAACGGCCAATGAATGGGATCATAAATATGACCGTCAGAAGGCAGCCTTCCCGGCTCCCTGGCTCGCAGAAAACAAATTCTGGCCGTCGGTAAGCCGTATCGATGACGGGTATGGCGACCGCAACCTGGTTTGTACCTGCGACCCCATTGAAGCATACAGGAAATAAGTGTCGGGACTTTTATAGTTTATTAACGGCTTTTGTCCGGCTATTTATTTTTTTCTCATTATTTTTATTCCTTTATTGTAAATTACAAATAAAGGAATATTATGCGCAATTCATCATGGAATGACCTGGTAAGCATGATAGAGGGCAAAAAGCTTTCTTATCAGCCGGCAGGGTTTATTATCGACAGCCCCTGGATACCGGGATGGTATGGTATCTCAACGATCGATTATTATTCGTCCGACGAGCTGTGGCTTAAATCAAACCTTAAGGCTGTAAACATGTTTCCAGATACATGGTTCCTTCCCGGATTCTGGTCGGAATATGGAATGTGTACCGAGCCATCGGCATTCGGTGCCAGAATGGTTTATTTTCAGGATGGTTTTCCTCATGCCGACAGGGTGCTCGACAGCATCGAAGACGCCGACCTGCTGCCCCAGCCGAACGTAAAAACCGACGGCATGCTTCCATTTATGATCAACAGGCTGAAGATCAACCAGAAAGCGATCAATGAGGCTGATCATCAGATCAGGTTTGCCGTGGCCAGAGGCCCTCTCAATGTTGCATCCTTCCTTATGGGAACAACTGAGTTCATGCTCGCCCTTGCAATGGATCCGGAAGGCTCCCACAGGCTTATAACAAAAATTACTGATTTCATCTGCGACTGGATAAGCTGGCAGAAGGAGTGCTTCCCCTCAATAGAAGGGCTTCTGATCCTTGACGATATTGTGGGTTTTGTCGGAGAACCTGAATTCAATGAATTTGTCCTTCCTTATTTTAAGAAGATATTCTCGGTAACAGGAGCAAAGGCACGATTCCTTCATAATGACGCAGAAGGGCTGATAACAGCTCCCAGACTCAGTGAAATGGGTGTCAATATGTTCAACTTCTCCTTCAACCATAGCATGGGTGAGATACGCGATCTTGCCGGACCGGATGTAATCCTGGTGGGAAATGTTCCCGGCAGGGATGTGCTGGCCCAGGGCACCCCGGACCAGGTGTCGGAGGCTGTCAGAAAAGCCTTCGGGGAAATTAAGAACCATGAAAACATTATCTGGTCAGCAGGAGGAGGTATGCCACCGGAAGTAAGCAATGAAAATATTCATGCATTTATAAATACAGTTAAGGATCTTTCAAAATAACATTTCCATGAAAAAATCACTCTTTCTTATCACGATAATCTTTTTTACAGCGTTTACTGCTTTTTCGCAGAGAACACAACTGCTCCACTTCTATGTTGAAGCCGGTGATTTTGAACGAATAAACACACCGGTGAGTGTGGATATAGAGGGTGCCTCAAAGAGCGATACCCTCGGATATCATCTCTATGAAAAAGTGAAGGGCAGAATGATCGAAAAGCATACCCAGATTGAAACCGGTTATATTCCAAGGCTGTGGTGGATACTCGACGGAAAGACAAACGCAGGAGCTAAAAGAGAGTTTTTTCTTTTCAGGGATGTGCCGGGGACGACAACTGGGGCTATAACAACTGAACTGACAAAGGATAACATAATTTTGAAAAAGGGGGCCTCAGAGATCCTGAACTACAGAAAATCGATAATGTATCCTCCGGCCCGTGTGGATAGTGCCTTTAAGAGAAGCGGATTCATACATCCTATGTATTCTCCTTCGGGAAATATCCTGACGAGGGTAAGCCCACGCGATCATTATCATCATTTCGGCATCTGGAATCCATGGACCAAAGTAAGGATCGGAAACCATGAAACCGACTTCTGGAACCTCGGTTCAAAACAGGGAACGGTGCAGTTTGCAGGGATAAATTCAGTCATCAATGGCCCTGTTTACGGAGGGTTTTCAGTTAAACAGGACCATATCGACTTCAGGGTTGTGAAATCGGGCGAACTTGCAATCAACGAGATATGGGACGTGAGGGCATGGAATACGGAACCTGTCGAAGGTGTAAATGCCTATCTTGTCGACTTTACAACTTTTCTCTCGGTGGCAGGTAATGAACCCATTGTTTTTGTAGCTTACCGCTATGCCGGTGGAATAGGATTCCGGGCTACGGGCGAATGGAACAGGAACAACAGCACCGTGCTGACATCGGAAGGTCTTACAAGAAAAGATGCCGACGGGTCGAGAGCAAGATGGGCCGACATAAACGGCGCTTTTGAAGGGAAAGGCAATTCGGGCATCACATTCTTTTCACACCCTGCAAACAGGGATTTCCCGGAGCCCATGAGGGTATGGCCGGAAAACCAGAACGGCGTGGGAGATGTATATTTTGAATTCTGTCCTACACGCCATAACGACTGGCAGCTGGATCCGGGGAAACAATACAGGCTCAAATACAGGATGCTGGTTTATGACGGCAAGATAGACAAGGATGTCGCGGAGAGGCTGTGGAATGATTTTGCCTATCCGCCGACGATAGCTTTGTTGAAGAAGTAGGGAGTGCCTAAAGTGCCTAAAGTGCCTAAAGTGCCTAAAGTGCCTAAAGTGCCTAAAGTGCCTAAAGTGCCTAAAGT
>JAFGXX010000177.1 GCA_016936435.1 Bacteroidales bacterium | reverse complement strand
TGGTTGCTGGTTGATGGTTGCTAGTTGCTAGTTGCTGGTTGCTGGTTGCTGGTTGCTGGTTGCTGGTTGCTGGTTGCTAGTTGCTGGTTGCTGGTTGCTGGGTACAGGTTGCCGGTTGAAGTAGAAGCCGGAAGAATGGCATTCGGCATGCGGCGTGACGGTATGTGGCATGACGGCAACCGGAAGATGAAACAAAATAATTCCCCTCCTCAGGAGGGGTTAGGGGTGGGTTTATTTCACTCACCACTCACTACTCTTCTGATTCATCCATGTTTGCCTGAGTACTTCGATAAAGGGCCTGCAATGGTTGAAAAAGAGCTTATACCCTTCACACAGGTAATTAAGTCCGGGTTCTCCGTCAGGTGTTCTGATGAACCTGTTCTTAGGGCATTCCCCGTTGCACATGACGAGGACTTCGCATTCGCGGCAATAGCGCGGAAGAGTAAGAGACTTTGCCCTACCGAAAGAAAGCTGTCGCGGGTCGTTGAGAAGGCGGATAATGGTGTTGTCATTTATGTTTCCGACAAGATGTTCAGGATCAACAAAATGGTCGCATGAATAAAAGTCACCGTTACGTTCCACCACCGGCACCCTTCCACATTCAGGTTTAAAGATACAAAGCGTATGTTCCCGGTCAAAGGCAGGACGCAGGGCCTCTTCAAACACCTGGACGGTAATGCTGCCTATATCCTTTTCGATCCACTCGTCGAAGATTGCCGCGAGGAATTTGCCGAACTCAGCAGGGGCAACAGAATCTTCAGTCACCCCGGTCAGCGACGACTGATCCCTGACCACCAGAGGAAGGAATGTAAGGTAGCGTGCTCCGGCAGATTTGAAGAAGTTATATATCCTGAGGGGATCGGATGAATTAGAGGAACTGACTACACAAAGTATCTCTGTAGTTATGCCATAATTATACAGGAGGTCATATCCCCCCATGGCCATTTCGAATGACCCATGCCCTGACGAAGAAAGCCGGTAACGGTTATGAAAGACCTCAGGCCCGTCGATGCTGATACCGATGATAAAGTTTTCTTCCCTGAAAAACCTGCACCATTCGTCATTAAGAAGTGTTCCGTTGGTCTGGATACCGTTTATGACATTTTTACCTGCAGGTTTATATTTCTTCTGTAATTCTGTTGCCTTCCTGAAGAAGCTGATACCTGCCAGAAGAGGTTCTCCTCCATGCCATGAAAACATGACAGTATCGTCGGCAGATGCCTCGAAATGCTGTTTTATGCAGGTTTCAAGTGTTTCATCGTTCATGACTCCCGGTCTCTGACCTTCAAAAAGAGATGCCTTTTCGAGGTAATAGCAATAGCGGCATTGCAGGTTGCATGCAGCGCCGACAGGTTTTATGAAAATCTGAAAAGCTTCAGCCATAGCAGCTATATCTGTTCTTAAACTTTGTGTTCCTTCGTGAGAACTTAGTGTTACTTTGTGGTTTAAAGAATTTACCACAAAGTACTCAAAGGTTAACACAAAGGGGACACTAAGGATTACATTATTTTAAATTCCACTTAATTATTTTTCCGGATGGTGATTCCGGTATACTCATTCTTATTCTCCATTCGACGGGGAAATAGTTGTTTGACCTGTGTCCCAGATTGTTGACGAAGCCCAGGTTAACTCCTTTATAAGTTACCAGGTTCCAGGCTCTTTTTTCGAATTTCATTTTCAGATTGTCTCTTCTGAGGAATGACAATGCATCTTGCAGATCAGCCTCCACAGCCGGGAAGTTGTCCTTTTTCAACCGAACCGACAGGGCAAGTTCATGAGAAGGGATAAGTTTCTCATTTTTGGAAGTAAGGATTAATGTCCCCGGAGTGATGATTTTCAACGCTTCTGAGAGGGTACGGAACTCTTCCGTCTCACAGGGAAGTGCCAGTGTCTCTTCTCCCCTCTTAATGATCCGCTCAGGCCTGAAGTCTGTCCATTCAAGTATGGTTTTTATTTCTTCCCTTGAGGGAACCGGGATACCTGTCTTGCGGGGTTTAATAGTCAGGCTGCCATTACTTCCGGTTTTTCTTACAATCGAGGAAAAAAGCCCTTCTCCTCTTATTCTGCCGGGATGAAACCCGTAGCCCTTTACGCCGCTGAAGTTTATTTCTGTTATTCCCTTAAACTTTGAAATATCGAGCTTCAGTGATTCAGCGTCGTGTCGTTCGAGGAGCCATTTTATATTTTCTTCGTTTTCAGATGGATTGAATGTACAGGTGCTGTATATCAGAATCCCGCCTGTTTTCAGTGCAGGCCACACATCCATAAGAATTCTTTTCTGGCGTTCGGCGCAGAGGAGAGTATTTTCCACAGACCATTCATTTATGGCAACCTGATCGCGGAACATACCTTCACCCGAGCAGGGAGCATCGGCAAGGATAATATCAAAGAAACCCGCCAATGAAGCAAATGCCGAAGGGTCGTTTTGTGTGACGAGAAAATTTGACAATCCCCATTTCAGGAGATTTTCGCTTAAGAGGAAGGCCCGGGGTCTGATGACCTCATTGGCGACCAGGAGAGCATCTTTGCCTATGAGGCCGGAGAGATGTGTGGCTTTACCTCCCGGGGCTCCGCAGAGATCGAGCACTTTGAGGTTATGGGCTCTATCAGCCGTCTGTCTGAATATCTCTTCGAGGAACATACCTGATGCTTCCTGGGGATAATAGCAGCCGGCGTGGAAGAGAGGGTCGAGGGTAAATGAAGGTCTTTCTTCCAGGTAGAAGCCATCGGAGCACCATGGTACAGGGGCGGCTGCTGCAGGTGCAGCATCAAGTTTCAGGCTGTTTACCCTGATACTTACCGGAGCAGGCTCCCCAAGGGCCTTTACAAGCCGGCGGGAATCCAGATAGTTCTGTCTGGCTATCCTTTCTGTAAATTTCTCAGGAAACAAGATTTGTTAAGCTTTTCAACAAATATAAATATTCTCAGATTCTTTCTAAATTAACCTTAATAAGCTGAAAATAACTCCCTCGCCTATTGACTTAATATCAAATTGGTCGTAAATTTGATAAGCTTCTTATTTCCCGCTCATTTAAAGAGCGGTTGCACTTTCTACTCAGACAATGATCTGAGGTCTGTTCGAGCAAATTATAACATCAACTTTGAACTCATGAGGAAGATCACATTCTGCCTGACAGTAATAGCCGTTTTACTGTTAATAAGCATCTGGGGATGCAAAAAAGAAGACCCTGAAGCACAGGAGACAGCACCTCAGGCTCCGTCGGGACTTCAGGCTACTCCGGTTTCTTCTTCAGAAATAGATCTGACCTGGACTGATAAATCTGATAATGAAAACGGCTTTGAAATAGAAAGGTCGGCTGATAACAGTGTCTGGTCGCAGATTGCAATTACATCAACCAATAAAACAAATTACAGGAGCAGCAGCCTTACTCCGTCGACACCTTATTTTTTCAGGATAAGGGCCTTTAATGGTTTCGGCAATTCGGCATATTCGGTTTCTGCCACTGCGACAACACTTGATCCGCCTTTAACTATTCCTTCGGCACCAACCAACCTCAATGCTGTTGCTGTATCGTCAAGCCAGATCAATCTGACATGGACGGACAATTCAAATAACGAGACAGGTTTCAGGATAGAAAGATCTCCTAACAACAGCACCTGGACTGAGATAGCCACAGTAAATGCAGGAGTAACAAGCTATGAGAACACAGGTCTGACAGCCTCTACACCATATTACTACAGGGTAAGGTCGTATAATTCAGCCGGGAACTCATCTTTCACTTCTGCAGCTTCAGCTACAACGCAGGCAAGTCCTCCTGCAGCTCCCACCAATTTAACCGCTACCGCGGCTTCATCGGTGCAGATAAACCTGGCATGGACTGATAATGCCAATAATGAGCAGAATTTCATTTTAGAAAGGGCTCCGGGAGGTACATCCGATTTCGCGGTGATAGCAACTCTGAACCCAAACACAACGACATACTCAAACTCAGGGCTGACAGCTTCAACACCATATAATTACAGGGTTAAAGCGGTAAATGCAGGAGGCAGTTCGGCATACAGCAATGTGGCTGGCGCAACGACCAGTCCGGCAGCGACAATTCCTACAATATCAGCTCCTGCAACTTCAACAGGTACTTTTACGATAACCATGACATATCCTTTCGGGGGATATCTGGGAAGCTCATCGGACGGATACTACCTGGAGGAATCAACAACCTCGCCGAGTTCCGGTTTTGCGCTGGTAAGGAGCAATACGAACACCAGGGTAACCTCATGGTCGACCTCATTCACCAAAACGACAGGAACCTATTACTACAGGGTAAGGTGTTACAACGTGAACCAGTATTCCCCCTACAGTAATGTTATAAGCGTGGCTGTGAACGCTACGCCACCCAAGGCCATACTCCATATCACCAACAACACCAAATATGACATGATCGATATCAGGCTCAACAATGTGCAGCATGTTACACAATCGGGGACAGGCATTCTGATTGGCGGGTCGTATAATGTTGAATTCACTTCGTCAGGTACAGTGTCATATATATTGGGTGTTGGATTCTGGAACGGAAGCTCGCGCGATGTATGGTTCTATCTGTCAGGAAGTACTACTGTAACACTGGGGAGCACAACGAATCTGACTTTCAATAATCCCACTATAGGCCAGCTTCTGAGCGGCTTCAGCACTAGCAGGAACTGGAACGGGTATTATTTTGATGCGGGTTACAATTATCACACATGCAGATTCAATTTCACCAATACCGGTTCATGGACTTTCTATGACGGGAGCAGCCAGACGGGATCGGGTAGTGTTACTCTTGTAAGCTGGCCAAATTACGCAACCATAGTCACTTTTAAAATATGTTCCTCGTGTGCAAACATTCAGCTGGCTTATCCATTTGGCAGTTTCATGTATAGCAACGGACCTGCAAGCTGGCCGATCATTGAGTATACTGGTCAATAGCAGTTGGATCTAGTTAGCTGAAATATTACCATTCCCGATCAGAACAAAGGGAGCCCAGTATGAGGGTTGAGGATATTGTTTCATTACATCACGCTGAGCCATAGCAAGTGCTTCCTGCATGCTATGGTCCCGGAGATAATGATAGAAGTTTGTCATAAGCATAGCGGTAGGATAATCAGCTACTGACCAGAGACTGACTATTACCGCAGATGAACCAGCAAAGAGGAATGCTCGGCTCAGACCTGTCAGCTCATCACCCTGGCTGATGTTTCCGAGGCCGGTTTCGCAGGCACTAAGCGTTACAAGCTTTGCATTCAGACGCATTTCAAGGACCTCATGAACATTCAGTCTGCCATCATCATCCCCCGAGGGAGGAAAAAGCAGATATGAATACAGAGGCTGGCGATAGTTATAGGTTCCGTGAGTGGCAAAATGAATAAAATCGGATTTGCCGGAGTTCTCCCTTGCAAAGTCTTCAGTGCTTTCCTTTCCGAAAGCAGCCATGTTATCAGGGAAAAGAGGCAGGATTCTCCTTAACTCAGCTTCCGTTCCCGGCAGTCCGATGTTATTACCAACGACAACATCCGAAAGAGCCATCCCCATGAACCTGGATCCTTCACCGGTTTCTTTGTCTTTGCATAACAGGTACACGCCGGCCGAAGGTGCATAAACAAGGTTGAATTTCTGAACAAGATACTCACCTCTTCCGTTAAGAAGAGTTTGAAAAGGAAGAAAATGCAGGGACTGATTTGGTAATATGACCAGGTTCCTGTAAGACATAAGTTCTCCTTCAACAGGCTTCACCAGGATGTTGTAGAGATCTTTCAGACATTTCCTCAACTCAATCATCGAATTACTCTGAATGAATTTACGTGAGTCTTCGATAAGATCTGAAAGGTCTTCTTTTTTTACAGGAATGGTCTTTGCGGTAAAAGCGGAATGGGTTACAAGCCAGATAATAAGGTTATCACCGCTCACCCAGTATTCTAACATGGCAGTTGAAGGATCGGTTTCAGGCTGAATATCTGTTATGCTTAACGGTTTTGCCGATATCAGTTCAGCGTAGGCTTTGTTACTTGCCTTAATCTTTTCAATAATATCATCATATTCATTTTCAACTTCATCGAGTGACTCTCTTAACTGTCTGACATACTCTGAACCTGCTTTTTCATCCCTGAACTGAATTTCCTCTGCCTTTTGAAGCAGCTTATACAGTTTCTGCATTTCAGTCCTTCTTTCCTGCTCCAATGAAACCAGGTCACCGGGCGAAGATCCCCTGAAGTTTATCCTTTTGGTTGAGAGAATATCATAGAAGGCCCTGGCCCTGGCCTGTTCAGACACCCGGAAGGCTTCAGCAGGTTCATTGTTACGCATCAGCACGTTTATGAGCCTGTTGTATACATCTCTTTTGGTATCGAAGTATATGCTTTTGAATTCTTCGATGGTAAAATTGCCCCTGATACGCTCTATTACAGCTATTGATTTTTTATATGCTTCAATGGCCCTGTCAGCCTGTTCAAGTTTCTCATGCATTCTGCCCAGATGAAACCATGCCTGCCATTCGGTCTCCGGGAAATGTCCTGCAACAGCAGCAGAATCAAGTAGTTCTTCAGCCTCTGAATAGTTGCCTTCATCAACAAGTATGCGTCCTTTCAGAAGCTGAACCGCGGCTATACCCTGGGAGTTTCCTGCTTCGCGGAAGATCTTTCCCGACTGACCCAGAAACAGTAAGGCGCTGTCGTTTTTCTCGTTACGGATCATCAGTTCGGCCATACGGAGAGCTGATATGGCGGTTCCGGTCAGTGAACCCTCAGCAGAAAAATATTCTCCCGCACTTAAAACATCGCCCAGTCTCAGGTTAAGTGATGCATCAATGTTGCGGGCCCATAAGGAGTCAGTATCTCTTATCTTTCCAGCCATCCTGTAGTATCTTTCTGCCCTCGCCATATCGCCCATTTCACGAAAAATATCTCCCATACCAATTGTTGCCCAGACTATCTGTCCGCTTATCCTGTATTCCCGGGCATCCTCCAGAGAGGTTTCCTGAGTTCTCAGGGCTTCTTCAAATTCTCCCCGTGACAATGAAAGAGATGCAAGAATCTGGTTATGGCGGGCTGTACTCATTTTAAGATCAACGGCTTTCCTCATGGATTTTCTTATCAGTATCTCTGAATTAATAAAATCGCCCAGGTCTGAATCTATGGTGCCGATAATCAGTTCTGATTCCATTTCTCCTTTTTTGTCATTGGCCTGTCTGAAAACCGTCATTGCCCGTTCCGCATAGTCACGTGCTTTATCCGGCTTCCCCAGAACTGAATATAACTGCGCCAACGCCAAATAATTATCTGCAATTGTAATCCGGTGAACATTTTTCAGACTTTGTTCCAGCCTGTCACAGAGGGAAAGGGATTTCTCAATCGACAGTATACTTTTCCTGTAAGAACCCATGTAAATAAAAATCTTACCCTCATGACGGTAATTTTCAATTCTTCCGAGAAGGTTATTTTCGGCCGAATCAATCTTCATTGCATCATATACATGTAAAAGAGCCTGTTCATAGTTGCCTGTCATTTCATAACAGTTGGCGATTTTTCTGTGAACATCTGCTTCCATCTGCATGTTGCGGTATATACCGAGCTTTTTGCTGGCATCAAGCATCTGGTAATAATGTCTGGAAGCTTCAGCATATTCATGCCTGTTGAAATAGCTGTCACCGAGGGTCTGTTCTTTCGTCACCAGCATCGAAGGAGTAGCACATCCGGAAAGCAGGACAACGAGAGCAACAACAAAGAAAGACAGGGTAGCTTTCATAGTAAGGGTTAAAATATATACTGAACCATAAGCACATACAAAGGATCGGCACCAGCCAGCCTTCCTTTAAGCGGAATGTTTACGGCTTCGCCAAGGCGGAATCTTCTTATCTGGAAAATAAGCCTGGGCTGATATGAGAATGTGTAGTTTGTTGTCAGACTACTGACTGAAACATCTTGAATTACTCCTTTACCGGTGTAAGAATATACAAGATCATTGGTAAGTGCTATCCATTCATTAAGATGAAGATTTACTCCTCCGCCGGCATAAATGTTATTCCCATACCTGTAATTCCTTTCTACTGGATCACCTGGAGAAATTATCCTGCTTCCGCTGAAATTATAACTGTACTGGACATACACGACCCAGGAATATGGATAATGAACAAGACGTGCAGTTATCCGTGGTGTCAGAACGAACACGCCATAGCCTGTAGGAGCGTCATAGTCATAGGAGCTCACAACGTTTTCGGGATTCTTTCTTCCTGTCGGAATGGTCAGATCAAGTGAAGTTTTAAGAGAGAACTTATGCCTGGAAGAAGGTATCACCTGGAAGGTTCCGCTCAGGTACAGATCAGCAAGTCCGCTACCCCTGACACTCATGTCAGATATCTCCCTGTAATCCATAGATGGCACGTACACACTCCAGTGATAATTGGTTACATCAAATTTGAAAGGAACTCCGACTTCAGCCATAAGACGGTCGGTAATACCGTACTGAACCATTAACTGTGCGCCAGAAACAATACCCCAGGTACTTTCGGGCGAATACTTTTTCTTACCATCGCTGTTAAAATATTTATCGAGGGCTGAGTAGGAATATGCAAGTCCGACACGGGTAAAACCTTTGTTAAGGGATAATGGTTCGGTAATAACCGTCTGTTGCTTAAGGTCGGAAGGATTGATGATCTTTTCAGTCTGACCGAATCCTGCAAATGAAACTAATAATAGGATGAAGAATGAGGCGGCTTTTTTCATGCTGCACTGTTTTAATTACTTTCGAAAGGGAAAAATATTGAAGCGCAATGATGTAAAAAAGTTCAGGGAGGCATCTGCATTCCTTCCTGCCAGAGGTATCCCGGCGACCTGGTATAATATCAGCGTGGGAGATATCTGTATTTCGAAGCCCGGTTCAATACTAAAAAGTTGCATCTCGGGATTTCTGTATTTAAGTCCGTAGTATTCTGTCCAGCCATCCTGCATCGACATATAATTGCCACCAAGGTAAATATTGAACCAGCCCACCGGCTGATAATGTATAGATGCGTTTGCAAGCATGGTTCGATCAGGAAGATACAGGTAGGGTTTGTTTTCGTATTCAAAAGTGTTAAGCATGGTCAGCTCCTGATCCCACCTGATATTCGTTCCTTCCTTCAGGGGATCACGGAAACTGAACCCGGCTTCAAAAGCGAACTTTGAGAATGTAAATTTGGCTGCTGCCGAAATCATGTAAACGGGCACCCCGAAACCATTTTTATTGTTGAAATGGTAGTTTATTGTATATAAATCAGCAGTTTCAGCAGTTATAGTATGAGAAGGCTGATCCGGTTTATATCCTGCAGTCGGCAAAAAGATACCACCGCTGATGCCAACATCGAACCACCTGTATTCAAAAGGAAGTCTCAGGGAAGTATAAAGATACAGGTCTCCCGGCCCTTTGTATTCCTTAAGGTTATTGACGGTATATGAATTAGCGGTTGAAACATAACTTACCGTCTCATCCCTGATGCCCCGTTTCATATAATAGAATTCGCCTCCTATTTCCATGAAGGAAGTCAATCCATATTTCACTTCAGCGAAATAATAATGAAGCACCGAGGAGTTGCCGTCATCTTTAAGTACAATCTTGTTGCCGTCAGCATCAAAGGAGCGGGACCTTACAGCAAACCTGTATCCGGCATTTACCTGCAGCTGCCCCCGGTAAGTATTCAGCGGCCGGTTAATATATGGCATTGTCAGCAGAGTATATTTGTCACCCTGCCCGGAATCTGTCTGGCCATAAGCGGGGAAAAGCCATGTAACAGACATCATCAGCAACGATATAAGGACTTTCTTTCTCATATTCTCACAGTTTTAATCGATGGGCAAAGTATATTTCAAAAGTCCCTTGCTGTATAAGCCAAACCACATATTGCCGTACTTATCATCTCCGATACAGTTGATATCATTCTCATAGAATCCATTGTACACTTTATAGGAATGAGGGACAACACCATCATATTCAATAAGTCCGTCGTACCATGTTGCAAACCAGACATTACCTCTCCTGTCTTCACAGATATCAGTCACGAAAGTTCCGAGATCGCCGTTCATCAGTGATAGATTGTTTATCCTTCCCGTCTTGTCAATGTATGCAACTGTACTTCCTCCGTTAGTGCCTATCCAGAGTCGGTCTTTGCTGTCGAGGAAAAGGGCTGTGATGTCATTATCAGGCAGTCCCTCGGATACGGTATAGACATAAAAATCGGATCCGTCAAACTTGAGCAGTCCGTTGTCTGTTCCAAGGAAGACGTTGCCTTTATTATCTTCTTCAATGGCATTGACATTCTTATAATCGGCGTCATACACCTGGAAGAATCCTGAACCCAGGTCAACATAGAAACCTTCATTTTCAGTTCCGATCCAGTAAGTTCCGTCAGATAGCACATTGAGAGAGTTTACGCTCAGTGTGGTTACGGCCGGATCGGTATAGTATGACCAGTCGCCCGACGGAGATCTGAATGAAACGCCATCCGTTGTTCCGATGATCATGCCTCCGTCGGATGTTGAGGCAAGTGAAGTAACCGAATTGCTTCTGATCGGACTGTTGGAAGTATTAAAAAATGACCAGTCGCCATCGTGATACATTCCGACGCCGTTTCCGGCAAATGCAACCCAGAGGTTATCTGAGGCATCTCTCTGAATGTCGAGTATCTGATTTGCCGGCAGCCCGGTATTTTTGGTCAAAAGCGACCATACTCCTGCTGTTTCCGGATCGAGGAGATCATATTCTTCCTTATCGCAGGCGCTTACTAACAGAAGGAAGATCAAAATCAGTCCCTTTTTAACAGAACAGATCACACTTTTAATTCCTTTCATGTTGATGACCGGTTTGATTAATAATGAAAGAAAACAGCCTGATCCTAAATGGCCTGTACTACCAATGAAGATCAGTCCCAAATAATAAAGAAAAGATAGTATTTTTTTTAATATCCTCAAAATCCGGGCCGTAAAGCCCTCTATTCCTCAGGAAGTTGTTCTTCCTGAAGATGATTTAGGTTCCTGTTCATCCTCCTCCAAATATAATAAACAGGTATCCCCAGCAGGACAATTACAAGACCCGGGAAGGTATAGGTTGGCTTGTAGATAAGGAGTATGACCATAATAAATGTGGTGGTGAGGACATAGATTGCCGGTATCACCGGATATCCGAATGCCTTGTAGGGGCGGGGTATGTCGGGCCGTTTTTTACGAAGTACGAAAATTGCCAGGATGGTCAGGGTGAAGAAGATAAGAACGGCAAAGATCACATAATCGAGAAGGTCGCTGTAGGTGCCTGACAGACAAAGCAATATTGACCATATCCCCTGTATGGTTATGGCAAATCCGGGAACCCCGAATTTGTTTATTGTACCAACTTTTTTGAAAAACAAGCCGTCTTTAGCCATGGCATAATATACACGGGGAGCTGCAAGAATAAGTCCGTGGTTACAGCCGAAAGTGCTTATCATGATGAAGATGGCCATGATCACGGCTGCCACATCGCCGAACACCACGCTCATCGCTGCAGTAGCCACCCTGTCGTCGGATGCGAACTGTATGCCCCGGGCCAGCGCGGCGACGCCGTCGGCAGAACCGGAGAGGGGGAGGATCTTTATATAGACGAAATTCACGAACATGTAGATCACCGACACTATCAGGGTACCAAACAACAGGCTCAGGGGAACATTGCGTTTCGGGTTGATAACCTCTCCCGAGATGTAAGTTACATTATACCATGCGTCGGTAGAGAAGAGAGAGCCTACCAGGGCTGTTCCGACAGCTGCAATGAGAGCAAATCCTGTTAACGGGATAATACTACCTCCCGGTGCCACCTGCCCTGCTTCCCAGAAAACTTCCCTGTTTATTTCAAATGATCCGATGGCTTTGGTGGCAAAAAAACCTATGAGCACGACCACAAGAAGCGAAAGCACCTTCGTTGACGTGAACAGGTTCTGCACGGTTTTACCTGTGACAATACCCCTTGTGTTAAGCCAGGTAAGAAAAGCTATCATGCCGATGGCCACGACCATGGTGCTGCTGACCTTCAGCGGCCCCAGATGGAACAGTATATTCCTGTCGGAGATCCAGGGTATAAGGACCCCGGAAAACTTTGCAAAAGCCACAGCCACAGCTGCTATCGACCCGCACTGTATGACCAGGAAGGTAGTCCAGCCGAAGAGAAATCCCAGTATCGGATGATAGGCTTCCTTAAGATAAACATACTGACCTCCCACATGGGGCATCATGGAAGCCAGCTCACCGTAACTTATTGCTCCGATAACTGTCAGGAGCCCTGTTATAAGCCACACAACCATCAGCCATCCGGGAGAGCCTACAGTACGGGCTATGTCGGCGCTTACAATAAAAATACCGGAACCTATCATGGCACCGGCAACGATCGATATCCCGTCAAACAGGTTGACTCGTTTCCTTAATAGGTGGTTTTCCTGTGGCATTTTCCAGATAATATCCGGTAAAAATAAGGATTCAATCGAGACTTGAAACTAAAAGCAACGGAGATTATTCTTATTTGCCAAATTCCTTTTTAATTACTGCTCTCATATATTCCTCAATACCCTTGTTATCTATATCATAATAAGGTTCAAGGAGGTTGAAGCTCTTATCTTTTCTGTAATTGCTGCCGTCGGCCAGGAAACTGAGGGCATTTCTGACTTTCAACAGACGGTTTGAATATACAGATGCTCTCTCAACCAGGTCCTTCAGCGACAACCCCTCCATCAGAATACTGTAAATATCATAATAATCCCGAAATTCGCTTCTGCGCAGGATCAGCTCAATCTTCATTGCACCAATAGCCTGAATATCTGCTGCTTTTATATTGTTGACAATCTTTACCGGAGTCTTTACAGGACTAAGATTATTCTGTTTGGTCATGAAGGTCAGCTTCACGCCGTTGACGATAAAATTCACCTGGTCGAAACCGAGTATATCCCTTGTAGTGACCTTGCCTATTGTTGAAAGCTCTTTTTCTATTAAAGGCCAGGCTACCTCGGGTTTTTCTTTTTTCAGGTTCGTCGTCCAGATACAGAAATCCAGGTCTTCACTTTTCCTTTTGTTTATCTGCAGCGACAGGGCTGTTCCTCCCGTAAGAGTATACCCGGCCAGACAGTACAGACGTGAGAGCGGCTCAATTATCTCTGCAGTTTTTTTTGCCAATCCTGTCATAAAATCAATTTTAATCGTGCCCTGACTGCATCACGAATATATCTTTCAGGATCCGCTATATCAAAATACAGCAAAGCATACAGGATGTTGAGCTTATCATAAGCGGTCCCCAGTCCCAGTATCCTTTTTCTCCATATCCTCTTTATCATATTAAGAGGGAAAATGCTGAAAAGTGCATCTATTTCACTGATATCAAGATAAAGCAAAACTTTTTCAATCAATTCACTGTCGTTGATTTCAGATGGCGACGGAGCTGAGTGCCAGAATGCATTCTGCCGCCTCAGCTTCCCCAGAAGATCTCTTCTTACTTTAGCTTCAGGGTTATAATCTTCCCATCTCATTTCCCTCACAGTCCTGAAGCCACAGTCTTCGAGTAATTTTATACGGCTGGCGAGTTCAAGCTTGCCTTCCAGAAATCTTTTCTTGTAAACCCTGGCAGTTGAACCCGTCAGACCGGAGTTTTTATACCAGGCCCGGCGACTGACAAGTTTTTCCAATGCCTGATCCGTTGTTAACATAACGCAAATATACTTATTTCGTTACTTATTTGAAACGTTTTATCAATTTATTTGTATATATTTATTTCAAAAACAAAACTGGTTCCAAAATTCAAGTCATTAAACCTATCCCCAAAAAAACTATATTTGTTATATTTCTAAAATCAATAATCATGAAAAAGATAACCTTTCGTGTGATTGCACAGTTCATGCTGCTTCTGGCAATCACGATTACTGCCGCAGCACAGAGCGGCACACAGCTGATCAAAGTAATTGTATCGCCCGATCATCATGACTGGACTTACAAGGTGAATGAAAAAGCCACATTCACGGTCCATGTCCTCAAGTACGGCAACCTGATGGAAAATGTGACGATAAATTATGAAGCCGGACCTGAAGCGCTTCCCGACAAAAGAGAAGAGGGCGTGGTGCTGAAAAACGGAAAGACAGAATTTACAGGCACCATGAAAGTACCGGGTTTCTACAGGGTAAGAGTGTGGGCTGTAGTCGACGGAAAAAGGTATGAAGGTCTTGCTACAGCCGGCTTCGAACCTGAGAAGATAACGCCTACCGTTAAGGATCCTGCCGACTTCGACGCTTTCTGGAACAACGCCATCGCCGAAGCCAGGAAGCTGAGCCTCGACCCCATTATTACACTGGTACCGGAACGTTGTACCAGCGACGCAAATGTGTACCATGTAAGTTTTCAGAATAACTCCTACGGCTCGAGAATTTACGGTATGCTGGCAATACCGAAGAAACCCGGCAAATACCCTGCGATACTGAGGGTGCCGGGTGCAGGGATCCGTCCCTACGCAGGCGACACGAGGCTCGCATCGATGGGATTTATAACACTGGAGATAGGCATCCACGGCATCCCCGTCAACCTTGACGCCCAGGTATATGCAAATCTTAACGCCGGAGCTCTTGCCGGATACAATGCCATCAGGATGAATGACAAAAACACTCACTATTATAAAAGAGTATATGTCGGATGCGTGCGGGCTGTGGATTTCATTTATACCCTTCCGGAATTCGACGGTGCCAATGTTGCCGTTACAGGAGGCAGCCAGGGAGGCGCCTTAACAATAGTTACTGCCGGCCTCGACAACAGGATCAAATACGCTGCAGCCCTGTACCCGGCCTTATGCGATCACACCGGATATCTGAATAAGAGAGCCGGCGGCTGGCCTCATTATTTCAGGAATACAGAGCCCAAACCCGGAGAAATTGAAACGCTTCAGTATTACGATGTGGTTAATTTCGCACGCAGGGTTAAGGCCCCGGGTTTTTATACATGGGGATATAACGACCTCACATGTCCGCCCACATCTATGTTCTCAGCCTTTAATGTGATAACGGCTCCGAAAGAGCTTCATATATTCCAGGAAACCGGTCACTGGACTTTCCCGGAACAGTATGAGATACTTAACGGGTGGCTGTCAGAGAAGCTCATCGGCAGGAAGTGATCCTGATGCAGTTCCTACAAACAGGCCACACCTACGGCACTGGATATCTATATTTTAATAAATCCGGAGCCGCGTAGCCGGCGACCTGCTTGTAGAATAAACCCGGAATTAATATTTAAACGAGCCGCGTCGCGGCGATCTGTTTGTTTTTGGAGATATCTTTATTTCATGGTTCTACAAACAGGCCGCACCTACGGCGCTCATAACTCAACTACAT
>JAFGXX010000176.1 GCA_016936435.1 Bacteroidales bacterium | reverse complement strand
TGACGTTTTCCCATGATGAATCATCGAAATTTACGGCTTGGGCATTTTCAGGATTGCCTTTAGTAAATTTCCAGCCTTTATTAAAATCCTCCCAATCTGCCGAAAGAACAGTTGGCTCAGCAACAAATACTGATAATACTGTCAGTATTAAGACTTTATATAATCTGTTCATTTTTATGAGTTCTTGTTATTGATGAAAAAATTACTTTGTGTATTCCGTGTATATTTCCTGATAAATTTTCATGTTATCGTTTGTTTTACCTTCCCTGTCTGATAACCGAATCCATGATTCGACCTCTGCAGACGATGTGTACCATAAAAAAACAGCTCATGTGCCGTGACGAAAGGTACAACTCCATTTTCCCCATGCGGCACACGTTAATCAATTTTAAGCTCAGTAGTCTCAAGAAGAAGTGATGATAGTTTCATTGTAACTGGATTTCCGGCTGAGGCTTTTTTGACATAAATCAGTAATCTTCCATTAATGCAACGTTGTTTATTATCCTGGTAATTCTCTGCAACATTGGCTGAAGCATTTTCCATTCCAAATAAAGTTCCTCCTGTTATTTCACAGGTGATTTCATTGTCAGCAAAGATGGAAGGATTTCCGTTTGTATCCAGTATCTGCACCTTCACCTGTCTTAAAAGCTCATTATCAGTCTGCTTAAGGAATTTTGCGTCGATTTTTGCCGGCATCGTATTGGTTGTAATTTTATCAGATGCAACTTCTTTGCCGTTGTTGTATGCAATCACTTTGAGTTCGCCCGGTTCGTAATCTACGATCCATCCTATTATGCCTGTTTCAGGATCATATGGCTTGCGCTCCCCGACTGTCTTACCGTTAAGCTGCAATTCTGCCTCACTGCAATTTGTGTAACAAACTACCTGCACTGTGCTACCCTTATCGTAATTCCAGAGCGGAGGAGCATCAGTTGATAATCGGTTTCCGCGTGACGAACCACGCCTCTCCACATGCCGGTATGTTCCAATATAAGCCATTGGCTCCTCACTCCACAAGGCCTTGCGGAAATAACCCCGGGGCTTGACATTGCCGGCCAGGTCCAGCAAACCCGAAACAAAGCCACGGGCGGGCCAGGGGCCTGCTTCACCCAGGTAATCAATACCTGTCCACAGGAATTGTCCAAAAATAAATTCTTTGTCTTTAACGGCATACCAGGCAGCTAAATCATGTCTGTTCTCACTTCCGTAAAGAATCCTGTCAGGATACAGATTATGGTCAGTGTCATATTTGTTTTCGGTATAATTATAGCCGACAAGGTCGAGTACGAAAGGGTAATCGGTATAGTTTGACATAACTGCCCCGGCCAGGGCTGCAGTTACAGGCCTTGAATTATCGGCTTCCTTTACCGCAGCTACCAGTTCCCTGGCAATCTGACCAAGGGTCTCTGCTCTCGGATGATCTTCCATGAATGCCCTTACAGACTGCTGACTGATACCTTCATCGGCCAGCACAGGATGTGTATAGGGATCATTCGGATAGTCCACTTCATTGCCAATGCTCCACATGATTATGGACGGATGTTTCCTGTGGTGCAAAATCTGATCCTGTAAATCCCGCGTACTCCATTCCCTGAAATACTGCGAAGTTCCCTGGTGCCCCGGGACTCCCCTGTTCCAGCCTTTGATCCACTTGTTTTTAGGATATTCCCATTCATCAAATGCCTCATCCATTACAACAAACCCAAGTTCATCGCATAATTCGTACAAATACGGAGCCTGCGGATTATGGCTTGTCCTGATAGCATTAACCCCAAGATTTTTTAGTGTCTCAAGCCTGGTCCGCCATACCGATTTGGTAGCTGCAGCACCCAGAACCCCTGCATCGTGATGAATACAAACACCTTTCAACTTGGTGTTCACTCCATTGAGATAAAAGCCCTTATCCGCGTCAAATTCAATCTTCCGGATGCCGGCACTGAAACTGCTTTCGTCAATAAGCTTAGTCCCATTATATACAGAAGTTTTTAACGAATACAGATAAGGCGAATTGATACTCCACAAGTTTGGAGATCTCAGCCTCATGGTCTGGTTGAATTCAGTAAGCTTTTCAGCATCAGCTTTCCCGCTTTTTGATGTGGATGCAACTTTGTGTCCTTCAGCATCGAATAATTCATGAACTACTTTAAGCGGTACAGATGCTACAGAATTTTTGATCGTTGTGCTTATTGTAATTTCTGCCACATTGTTTTCTATTTCTGACTGGTATGCCACACCCCAGAGATTGATATGAACAGGGTTGGCATAAACAAGGTAAACATCACGATAGATCCCTGAGCCTGTATACCAACGTGAATCTGCATCATTACTGTGATCTACTCTTACGGCAATGGCGTTTTTCTCTCCCCATTTTATATACGGAGTCAGCTCGTACATAAATGATATATAGCCATTGGGGCGTTTCCCAAGCCATTTCCCGTTGATAAATACCTCGCTGTTATTATAAACCCCTTCAAAGAAGATGTAAACCTTGTTCCCTTTCTCCGTGGCAGGAATATTTATTTCTTTTCTGTACCAGGCAATTCCTCCAGGCAGGTAACCGGTACAACTTGCCAGTTCCGGACTTGCATTTTGTTTAACAGTCCAGTCGTGAGGAAGATCAACAACAGGCCACTTGCTGCAATCCATATGTTCTATCCCGCCATACTGAATGTCGCCCAGCCTGAAAAACCAGTCGTCGTTCAGTTTTTCTCTGCGGCCAAAATCCTGCGCTTCTACAGTTATTCCTGCAAGAATTAGTATTAAAATGAAAATTATCCTGTTCATAAAATTCATAAATTTTCGGAGTTAGTATTTTAGTATAATTCTTTGATCATTTGACATGCCCTTTGCAGATACCCCGGATAACAACTTCCTGCTACTCCAATATCAGCCTTGCAGTTCTGATTATCACCAAAGGATATCTCTTATTCTAAAGAAGTGAGAAAAACTCCCTGATTTCCTTTACTGTGCGTTCAAGTTCATCGTGGTGCAGATTATGAGCTGCTCCGTCAACATGTACAAGCTTTACTTTCTGCATTCCACTAACGGCTTCTTCATTTGCCTTTCGTCCCTCGGGTGAGGTATCTGCTTTCAGAATAAGTGAAGGAACCTGGATATTTGACAATGAATTTTCTGTCCTCATCGAGCCACTCATCGACTGCCAGGCTTCCTGTGTGTAAGCTCCATGATACTGTTTCTTTGACAGGGCCCAATACTTTATGTCCACAATATCCCACTTTGGATTATCTCTTTTACCTTTTTCTACCAGATCTTCGAAGCTGTAGTTATTCTGCCTTACCAAAGTCTCAGGATCACCAAACATACTGAATGACAGACGACCGGGTGCTGAAGTTTCATTTCTCGGAGCTCGTGGCGGGGCTGCCGGACGGGCACCCGGGACGGAAGGACGTTCGCCGCTGCTTTTCCTGGGGAGACCAGGATCAAGCATAACGATTGCCTTTGCCAGTTCCGGATATTCTGCTCCAACCCTCATGACTGTAGCCGCACCCATTGAATGTCCCATCAGAATGGGCTTCTCAAAATTCATGACTTTGACAAAATCTACTACATCTTTTATCAGGGTCTGTCCATCATCAGAAGGGGTAAAAGGATCCGACAAACCATGCCCCCGGGTATCAAGCATGTAAATATCATAAGCCTCCTGTAATTTCCATGTCAGCGTGGTCCAGCATAAACCATTATCAGTTACACCATGGACCATTACAATAACAGGCTTCCCCGGTGCCGGAACAGCATGGTAATAATGGATGCGGACTCCGTTTACATAGGCAAAACCATCAGACCATCCGTCAGGAATCCCGGGAGGATCGGCAGCAGCCACTGTGGCAGGAATAAGAATCAACAAAACAAATCCCATCAGGGACAACATATACTTTTTCATTTCAGATACTCCTTCTTCTTTCATCTTAATTATTTCTATGATTTACAATTCATTATAATGCGACCCGGTTAATAAACTAGCAGCTTGTATACTGGTTTGACCGATCTGTCAGAAGAGCAAACCCATATTAGTTGAGGACTTCCCTGTAAGGGTCATTTTTGTTATGATTTGTTTTTAAAAATAGTAAGAAATTTCATTTTGATGAAAGTTATTTAACTGCCCTCAGGCTTTGTGAAGTAAAATATGCTTATGTTTAAAACTTCGCTGCAAAAGATTATTCATAAGCAGATTGAGCAGCATCAGACTGAAGGCATAGCCAATATCCTCAACCGGAACAGTTCCGATCCTTATCCCGAGGTTCTCTGCGTTATTGTACCACACAACCTCTCCTTCAATGAATGTCCCGGTTAATATGCTGTTTATTATAAAGAAAGGTATCAGAATAATAAGAAAGGATATAAAATATCTGTTTAATGATCGCGATTTATCAATGAGGGCCCAAATGAGGGCAAGTACCAGTAAGGTGAAATTGAAGACAGTATAAGCCTTGTCGAGGTTAAAAAGCATAACCAAAAGCAATAATGTGATAATTATTGCAGACAAAACTTTAACAAGAGTATTACTTATCATGGCATCAGGGAAATAGGCAATAAAAACGTAGTGAACAAAAATTGATGCATATGGGATAAGAATAAAAAAGAGCCACTCTTCCAAAGGCAAGCCTGCAATAATTATATCTGAATGATAGACATGATTAAATCCCCAGATTCCGTGCCTGACAAAAACGATGTCGACAAGGATGTAAACAGCGCCTACTATCAGTGCAGAGGGTATCAGACTTTTCCACATTCTGAAGAATCTGACTTTTCTGTCGAAACTAAAAATGAAAGGGATAAGAATGGAAGAAACCAGCAAACCAGTATAAAGAGACATATCTGTTAATTAAGAATATGAGAGTTAAGATACTGTTGAATATCTTCTTTAAAATTATATCCCATAAAGAAAAGTGTCATAATTACGTCCTCTTTATCCTGTAAAGCAGCCACCATGGTGTCTGGGGCGATGCATGATGTTCGTAGTGATATCCAAAAAAATAGCAGGATATCATAGCCCATAAATGGTTCCTTTTCTGCGACCTGGCTTTATATGGTTCCATCTCACTTGTATGCGGAAGGTGATGAGGAAGATAGGTTCCAAAGTAAAAAAGCTGAAATGTTGATAAAACGGAGGGAACTATCCAAAGCACAATAAGCTGAAGTTCATTAAAAAAAAGCAGGCCTATATTGAAAATAGCAGCCATAATAAGCAATTGCCATATTGTAAGATACTGATACATAAAGCGGAACCACCATACGAAGAAGTTTTGATTTCCAGTCTGATAATCAGGATCCTTTCCGGTACCTACATGAATGTGATGGAGGTAGTGTTTCTTTTTGAGGGCGGGATACCAGAGACCTGCATAGAGAGTTGTTGCTAAAAATCCGATAAAATTATTCAAAGTTCTGTTTCGGCTTATTGTTCCATGCATTGAATCATGGCCAGTAATAAACAGGCCTGTAAAAAGCCATGTCTGCACCAGAATATGAATCCAGAACCATACATCGGCAAGGTCTACAGGCTGGTACAGCAAAATATAAATAAGGTGAAATCCCCAGCTTAGCATTATTAACAATGCGATAATTATACCCATGGTTGAATAATTGTTTTAAGTATAATATATGAGGTAAAAATAGTTAATCAGATAAAATTCCTGTTCTATACCATTGATTATTATTTCAAAAAAGGATTAGTTTATTTCGCTTGTTGTAATGGCATGAATTAAAGATCGCATTGTCCTGAAACAGGTTAAGCAAAAAAATACAAAATGGAAAAAACAAGAGATTGCAGTTTTTGGGAATCAACTTCAACCGGACTGCCTTTCTTTTCTCTATGCCAGAGGAATACCGGGACTGGATAACAGGCGATTATTTCTATTCCAATCGGAATTTATTCTCCTAACACATTGAAGAGATCAGACCTGCGATCCTTACGCCAGACGCTTTTCCAGATTCCCAGTCCGGCATTCCCTATCCAGTTCCATGGCGGATTATAATTCAGATCTATTTCTGCCGTCAGCAGAGTTCCCTGTATTCCGCTTTCCTGAAGGACATCACCGGCAGGATTAACAATTAGACTGTGACCGTTATAAATGTTTGTGACGAAAAACACACCATTATCAATTGCCCGGCTGCGGGCTGTCAGTTTCCAGGATTCCGGTCCCCTGACATCTCCCCATACAGGACAAAATAGTATTTCAGCACCATTAATTGCAAGTATCCTCGCTACTTCCGGAAAAAAGCTGTCCCAGCAAATCAGTATCCCTATTTTACCGTAATCAGTAGTAAACACCGGGAATGCATTTCCCGGTACGGCTCCGGCTTCAGCTTCAGAATCAGGAAGCTGGACTTTTTCATAGATACCTTCTATCTTTCCGGTTCGGCCATAAAGCACCGCTACATTCTTTAAAGTATCCCCAACCCAGCTGTATAGGCCTGAGACAATGTACATCCCATACTCTTTTGCTTTTTCCGACATCATCACAGAGGCGCTTCCTTCCAGTGTATTGGATTCGGTTTTTTGCATGCCGAGACCTGTGTTGCAGGTCGGCCATCCCTCGGGCAGACAAATTATCTTACATCCTGCCGTGCCGGCCTTATCTATCATTTCACTCATTAATGCGATGTTCTTTTCCACTGTCGGTCCGGGGGGACGGAAATAAAAAGTACCTACCCTGATCTTCCTTGGTGGAACCTCGGGACAGGGTTCAAATGAAATATCATCCCACCAGACCGTCCCGGTACTCCATCTGAATTCCAGTGATAATTCAGCTGTGGTGGCCCCGGTCACTGCTTTGATCCTTTCAGATGCATGGAACCAGCCTTCAGTCTCACTATCAATAATATATATATAGTTATAGCCAAGCTGTTCCTTCCCCTTTAACCATTTTACCCTTATAAGAACATTCTTGTGAACGGAACTTATGTTCCCGGTCTTAAACCTTGCGGAAACAAGGTAAGTCTGATCTCCGGATATCTCTATTGATTGAACGGCTCTCCCATGACAATTGGGATTGGAACTTTCCATTTTAAGTCCTGCACTGCCGCTGAAAAATATTTTATTATCAATTGCAGTCCGGGGTTGCATTGCCTCAACAGGACCGGTTATCTTCCAGCTGTCCGGGTTAACAGGGGAAGCCTCAAATCCGGGATTTGAAACAAGATTTTCTGCTTTCGCATTTTTGAACCCCGGAATTATGCCTGTCACGAAAAACATAACAGTCAGGTATATTAATCGTTTCTTCATAAGCTATTTGTTTTAAGCAAAGTTATAAAATGAATCAGGACTCTGAGATATTATAGTATTTACTGCAAAATGAATAATCAATCCGGATTTCTGACAGATATCAAGTCTCTGAAAATCAAACATGATTGTAAATTTTAGCTTAGTGTAAAAGCCGGAAGCCTTGATCACTTTCAGCCGATCTTAAGTTCAGAAATATAATCCACATGATAACAGTAATTTACAGCCAGCGTGAGGTGGTCAATGAACTCCGGCGTAGAGTGGTCAGGTCAAC
>JAFGXX010000175.1 GCA_016936435.1 Bacteroidales bacterium | reverse complement strand
GTCATTCAGTTGTCATTCAATCTGTAAAATTGACAATCGGATGACGCAAAGCCAATGACAGCCCCGCTTCACGGGGTAAACTCCGCCAATGACAGAAATATATTTTAACTTTGAACCAAGTGATGGTTTCGTATGTTTACAGGACAAAATAATTAAACAAATCATAAAATCATGGCACAGATAACATTAAAAGGAAACCCGGTAAATACATCAGGCAGCCTTCCGGAAAAAGGCAGTCAGGCCCCCGACTTCAACCTTGTAAAATCGGACCTCGGAACTCTTTCTTTCAGTGAAATGAAAGGCAAAAAAGTCATACTGAACATCTTCCCCAGTCTCGACACATCGGTTTGTGCAACTTCGGTAAGGAAGTTCAATGAGCTGGCAGCAGGACTGAACAACACCGTTGTTCTTGCCATTTCAAAAGATCTGCCTTTCGCTCATGGCCGCTTCTGCTCCACTGAAGGTATCAGCAACGTGACAACTCTTTCGGGTTTTCGCGACAGCGGATTTGGAAAAGCTTACGGAGTAGACATTACCGACGGACCTATGGCCGGTTTATATGCCAGAAGCGTTGTGGTTGTTGATGAGTCGGGAAAGGTGATCCATACCGAGCTTGTTCCAGAAATAACACACGAACCCGATTACGAAAGCGCACTGAAAGCATAATAAATATTTCCCCCTGCCGGTTGATTGTTTCGCGTTACTGCTTATTTTTGCCATATTGCGGCTGTGAGTAAAACGCTGAAATGAAATTTTCCTCCATCCCCGGTCAGAAGGAGACCATAGAAAAGCTTGTCTGCTCAGTGCGGGAAGAGCGTGTAAGTCATGCACAACTCTTTACCGGCCCTGAAGGATGCGGAGCCTTTGCTCTTGCCCTGGCTTATGCAACCTATATAAGCTGCGAGAACAGGAACGATCATGATTCATGCGGCACATGCAAGTCGTGTGTCAAGTATGAAAAAATGATACATCCCGATTTACACTTCGTTTTCCCTGTTGTGAAAAAAAAGGAGTCCGACCCTGTAAGCGACTCTTTTATAGACCAGTGGAGACAGTTTACGGGCCGTTCACCCTATTTCAGGCTAAACGACTGGCTTAATTACATCGAGGTCGAAAACTCGCAGGGAATGATATATGCCGACGAAGCAGGAGAAATAATAAAAAAACTAAGTCTGAAGACCTTCGAATCGGACTTTAAGATAATGATAATCTGGCTTCCGGAGAAGATGCACCCGGCAGCTGCGAATAAACTGCTGAAACTGATTGAGGAACCTCCCGACAAGACACTTTTCCTCCTTGTGTCGGACGAACCCGATAAAGTCCTGCCTACTATCCTTTCAAGATGTCAGATGCTAAAGATCCCTCGTTTCAGCACTTCAGATATATACCGTTACCTTACTGACATTCAGGGTGTCGATTTAAAAAAGGCTGAAGAAACAGCAAGGATATCCAATGGTAATATACTCAGAGCCATACAATTAACCGGACAGGAAGATTCATCCTGGGGGAATCTTGACAATTTTAAAAAATTGATGCGCTCGGCCTGGAAAAGAGATGTTCTGTCACTTATAAGCTGGTCGGAAGAGATAGCCACAACAGGCAGGGAAGCTCAGAAAAGCTTTCTGCTTTATTCCCTGAGGATAATCCGTGAGAATCTTATGCTTACCATGGGTCAGAATGCAGGCGGAATAATATCCCTTTCTGACGAAGAGGCTTTATTTTCCAACAACTTTCATCCCTACATAAACGAATCAAACATCTTTAAGCTTACCGAAGAATTCAGCCTTGCCCATTCCCACATTGAGGCAAACGGCTATTCCAAACTTGTATTTCTCGATCTCGCCCTGAAGGTGGCAAGGGTTATCCGCTGATCTCCTTTCCCTTTAATTGAATTTAACGCTTTTATTCATTATTTTTGCGCTTTGATAAGAGAAGGGGTGATTTTTATGACAGAGAATGAAGATATACTGAATATGGGTGGAGAAGACATTCAACTGCCTGACATCACATACAGACCGGGATGCAATAAACTGGACAGTTTCAACTGGCTGAGCGACCTTCCCGATCAGGTTATTGAAAATGAGATCGTCGAAATCAGATTCAAGAATACCCGAAAAGGATTTTACAGGAACGTCAATGACCTTCGTCTCGAGATCGGCGACATTGTTGCCGTTGAAGCTTCACCGGGTCACGACATAGGCAGGGTTGCCATGACCGGCCCGCTTGTCAGGATGCAGATAAGGGAAATGAAGGTATGCCCTCCGCTCGAAGAGATGAAGAAAGTCTACAGGAAGGCAAAGCCTGCCGATATCATAAAATGGGATGAAGCTAAAAAACTTGAGATCCCGACAATGCTTCGTTCCAGAAAGATTTCGGAAGAGCTGAAGCTCAACATGAAGATAGGCGATGTGGAATTCCAGGGCGACAAGACAAAGGCAATATTCTATTACATTGCCGACGAAAGAGTTGATTTCCGGCAGCTTATTAAGGTGCTGGCCGAAGAGTTCCGCGTCAGGATAGAGATGCGTCAGATAGGTGCACGCCAGGAAGCCGGGAGGATAGGAGGAATAGGATCCTGCGGCAGGGAACTTTGTTGTTCAACCTTCATAACCAATTTCATCTCCGTAACCACAACTCACGCAAAATATCAGGAGCTCTCACTTAACCCGCTGAAACTGGCAGGCCAGTGCGGAAAACTGAAATGTTGCCTTAACTATGAAGTCGACTGTTATTTCGACGCTCAGAAGTCATTCCCTTCGCGGGAGATTCCCCTCGAGACCCTCGAAAGGACCGTCTACTTCCAGAAAGTGGAGGTCCACAAAGGTATCTACTGGTATTCAAGCGAACCTCATTCCACTGCTAACCTGATTGCTGTCCCGGTTCAAAGGGCAAAAGAGATACAGGCTCTGAATAAAAAAGGCATCAAACCCGAGCGCCTGCTTGTTGCAGAACAGTCTTTCAACTCCCAGCCTGTCTCTGAAGACCTCCTGGAGAACAACAGTCTTACACGTTTTGATACGGAATCAAAAAAACAGGACAGGAACAGACGCTTTAACAAAAAGAAAAACAGGAAATTTAATGAGAAGAGGAACAGGCAGAATTAATTACCTCATTGCAATTGTCGTTATGCTGTCGTGCCTGTCGTGCAACAGCAGTCTTGTCTATACCGATTCCAAAACTATTGACGGAGCTGTCTGGGATCTCTTTGATAAGGCAGAATTCGAATTCCGGTCTGCCGACACTTTAAAAAGCCTTAATGTATCGTTAACACTCCGCACAGCTTCTCATTATCCTTACCGTAACATTTTTCTGTTCGTCACTACCACGGCTCCCGACGGAAAAAGTATTACCGACACTCTCGAATATCAGCTTGCCGACGACAAAGGACACTGGCTGGGTAAAGGATTTGGCGACATCCATGAGCTGAACCTTCCCTATAAAAAGAATGTTTTCTTCCCCATGAAAGGCTCTTATGTCTTCAGCATTCAGCATGGCATGCGTGATCATTCACTCAGGGGAGTATACGACCTGGGTATCAGTATCGTGAATTTCGAATTGTAAATCATCATTTGTGGGAAAGAACAAACTTGCCAGGTGGGCCGAGCTGGGAACTTTCAGCAACGTGTTGCAACCGCCCGGAGAAGAAGTAAAAAATAAAGACCACCCCCTGAAGGGTAAGTGGAGCTCACACTTCTTCCTTAACAACAATCCCCTCGTGGTGGAACTGGGATGCGGAAAAGGAGAGTATACAACAGGTCTGTCACGCAAATTCCCTGATAACAATTATATAGGAGTCGACATAAAAGGGGCCAGGATGTGGAGAGGCGCAAAAACATCAAGAGAACAAGGGCTGAACAACACCGCTTTTATCAGGACCAGAATTGAATTTATAAGTTCATTTTTTGAATCAGGTGAAGTGGATGAGATATGGCTTACATTTCCTGACCCTCATCCCGGCAAAAAGAATGCAAACAAAAGACTCACTTGTCCGTGGTTCCTGAACATGTATCGTAATTTCGTGAAAGATAAAGGCATCATCCATCTGAAAACCGATAACTTCGAACTCTTCCGTTACACAAGTTCCCTTGCCGAAGTAAACGGATTAAATATAATCAGATCAAGTACCGACGTTCATAATGAGATGCCCGGCGATGAGATACTGAAAATAAAAACCCATTATGAGAACCTCTTCCTTCATGAAGGTTCAAAGATCAACTACCTTGAATTCAGTCTTGACAAAAATAAGGAGATATTGCCGTTGCCCTGAAGAACATATCGGGCTTTTTTCTGTTATATCTCTAAAAGTGCTAACATTGCAATTTCTTTTTGAATAAATAAAATCAATACAAAGTGTTCACAAAACAACAGATACTCGAAGCTCTTCAGAAAGTGATACATCCCGAAAAAGGGAAGGATATCGTCAGTCTGGGAATGGTGGGCAGCATCAATGTCTCCGATTCAGGAATATCTCTTACCATTGTACCGGAACGCTCAAACGATCCACTCATCGGATCTGTAAAAAGTCTGATTGTAAAAACACTAAAAGAGGCACTGGGCCCTGAAGCCGTAATCTCTGATATTGAAGTGAAGCCCAGAGTGGTGGTTGAAAAAGCCGCAATAAAAAGTATCGGGAACCTGCCGGGAATAAAAAATATCATCGCTGTTTCATCAGGTAAAGGCGGCGTCGGCAAAACAACGGTCGCGGTAAACCTCTCCATTGCACTGGCAAGAAAAAATCTGCGCACAGGACTTCTCGATGCCGATGTTTTCGGACCTTCTGTCCCGAAGATGTTCGACGCCGGAAGTTACCGTCCCGAGGTAATTAGAAGGGATAACACCGATTTTATAGTGCCACTGGAGAAATGGGGTGTAAAGGTTCTTTCAACAGGTTTCTTCGTCGATCCTTCCGAAGCCGTTATATGGAGGGGCCCTATGGCTTCCAACTTCCTGAAACAACTGATGACACAGGGTGACTGGGGAGTTCTCGATTACCTGATCGTCGATCTGCCTCCCGGCACGAGCGATATTCACCTCACACTCGTCCAGGAAGTTGCAGTTACCGGCGCAATAGTCGTAACCACACCTCAGCAGGTGGCTGTCGCCGATGCAGTAAAAGGTATTGCCATGTTCAGAAGTGAAAAGATAGACGTGCCGGTGATAGGGCTCGTTGAAAACATGTCGTGGTTCACGCCGGCCGAACTACCCGGTAACAAATACTATATTTTCGGCAGGGACGGAGGTAAGAACCTGGCCCTCGAATCAGGCGTGGCGCTTCTTGGTCAGATCCCTCTTGTTCAGGGAATATGTGAAACCAGCGACAGCGGCAAGCCGGTTGCCCTTGAAGATTCGGTTACGGGAATGGCCTTCATGTCTCTTGCCGGAGAGGTCGTAAAACAAACAGAAATGAGAAACAGGGATCTGAAGCCAACGGAAAAAGTCAGAATGAATAAGCCCGGATAAGCTTCTTTAGCAGAGGAAAAGATTGCAAACAACTATATATCAATAAAATGACAGAAACAAACAACATCAGGGAGCGGGTGGCCAAAGTGCTTGAAAAAGTCAGACCTTATCTGCAATCAGATGGCGGTGACATAGAATTGCTCGATGTAACCGACGATATGATCGTAAAAGTAAGACTGAAAGGAGCCTGTCACGGATGTCCCTTCAGCATGCAGACACTCAAAGCCGGTGTCGAACAGGCCATTATAAAAGAGATCCCTGAGATAAAGAGTGTTATCTCGGCCTGACAGACAGCTTCTGCTTAAATTTATTTAACTTTGAAATACTATAGCAGGGTTAAGTCAGTTTATAGTATTAAAAGTAATCTATTGCCTTCACTGAAAGCCTCATATAAATATCTGGCACTATCCGGATTGATCTTCTTCATGGCCGCATGCTCTGTTGAAAAGAACACTCCGGCAACCAGGTTTTATCATGGAATGACGGCAAAATATAATATTTTTTTTAATGGTTATGAGAGTTTCCTCGCAGGAGTACAGAAGGTAAACAACGCCTACGCCGACGACTATGCCGAGACACTGAGGGTATTTGAATTCAGTGACCCTGCAACGCCGGGTATCTGTAAAACCGACATGGACAGGGCTATTCAGAAAGCGTCAAAGCTGATTTCATTTAAGTCAATAACCGCCCTGCCTGATCAGGATGAAAGAGGAAATTCATCCTTACCCGAGACCGACATACTTGAGAGGAGAGAATATAACGAATGGGTAGATGACAGTTACCTCCTTATCGGAAAATCAAGATTCTACAAACACGAATTCAATGAAGCCATTTCCGTTTTCAATTATTCAATAAAAACGGCTAATGATCCTGTCGTACGAAAAGAGGCAGCAATATGGCTCGCCCGAATATATAACGAGAAAAGTGATTTCAGTTCTGCCTACAGACTCCTTTCCGAACTAGATATTGAAGGAAAAACTCCTGATGATCTGCTCTCAATGTATTTCACAACTTTTGCCGATCATTACATCAGACAAAAGAAATATAATGAAGCTGTTGAATATCTGACAAAAGCAGTTGATCTCGTCTCGGGAAAACGCTCACGGTACAGGCTCTCCTACCTTCTGGCCCAGTTGAACCAGATCTCAGGTAATGCCGCAAAAGCTATGGAGCTCTACAGGAGTGTAATCAGGATGAACCCTCCCTATGATGTGGAATTCAACGCAAGAATTAATATTGCGGGCGTTTTTGACGTGAACTCGGGCAATCCCGAAGATATGCGTAAAGAACTCCGGAAAATGCTTAAAGATTCCAAAAACAAGGATTACAACGACCAGATCTATTACGCCCTCGGGAACCTGTCGGTGAAAGAAGGTAAGGAGACTGAGGCTGTCGGATTCTTCAGGCAATCAGCATCTTCTTCAACAACGAACAGGAATCAGAAAGGAAGATCTTTCCTTGCTCTTGCCGATTACTATTATGGCAAACCCGATTTTATGAATGCAGGTCTTTATTATGACAGCACCGTCACCTTTCTTAATCAGAAACACCCCGACTATCAGGCCATAAGAGCAAAATCGTCAAATATCAACGCGGTCGTTTCACAGCTTAAGATCATAGAAGAACAGGACAGTCTCCAGATGGTAGCTGCAATGTCAGATGCAGAGAGGAACACGCTGATATCTGCTATCATAAACGAAATCGTCACTGCTGAAAGTGAAGGTAAAAGATCGGAATATGCTTCCCGTTACAGTCTCGGTCAGTATTATGAAAACGAAAGACGCTTTCAGGGTAATATCGAGCAGGAAGGCAAATGGTATTTTTACAACCAGTCGGCTTTAACTTTCGGACGGACTGAATTCAGACGTCGCTGGGGTGACCGGCCCCTTGAAAACAACTGGAGAAGGACCAACAAGGCAATGTCTGCAGCCGGACAGATGGGAGACAACGCCGAAGCTGCCACCGCTGCAACAGATTCAGCAGGTGTGGCTGACTACAGGAAGCCTGATTTCTACCTGAAAAACCTCCCACTGAACGATTCGCTTCTTGCAATATCAAATGAAAAAATCGCTGTAGCCTACCTTAATGCCGGCAAGGCATATCATGAAAAACTGTCCGACGATGAACGGGCCACGGAAATGCTCGAGAAGCTTTTAACACGATACCCTTCCAATCAATTGGTTCCTGAAGCATTATACACCCTCTATAACGTAAACAGGGAAAGCAACCCCTTAAGAGGGGAGACCTACAGGCAGCGGCTTGTTGAAAGATATCCCGACACCGAGTTCGCACTTATACTCTCCGATCCCGACTATTTTTCACGGAAGATGGCAGCTGCCAGAATGGCTGAAGAAATCTATATGCAGGCCTACAACGAATATAAGAATGAAAATTTCTCCGCCTCAGCAGCACTGTGCGACACAGCGCTTGCCAGATACCCTGCTGACCAGCTGGTACCGAAATTCAAACTCCTGAGGGCTTACACTAGTGCCCGGACTTCTGATGAAAGGACATTCAGGTCAGAGCTGGCCGAAATAACAAAATCATGGCCGGGAACAGAAGAAAGTAAACAGGCAGCCGCGATAATTGATTTCCTTAACAGGGAGATCCCGGAACTTAAAGTGGAAGAGGAAAAACAGATTGCCCGGGAACTTTATATTACAGATACCGTTTCTGCCCATGCATTCATTGTTATCATCGAAAATCCGAAATTCAATATCAACCAGGCCGTTTTTGATGTAATCAGCTATAACATCGACAACTATACAAACATAAACTACAGGACACAGGGAGAGCTCGTCGATAACAGATACATAATGATCAGCGTAACAGGATTTGCAAGGTTTGAACAGTCGATGGATTACTATAATGCCTTTGACGTTGGCAGGATCGTCAGGAATACCTCGCTGTCGAAGATATATTCTTTTATCATCAGCACCGCAAATTTAAGATCACTGAACAGCGACAGGAATCCGGAACGATATTTGCTCTTCTTCAGGGAGAATTACCTAAATGAGAAAAATCAGGATACTTTGGACCGATGACGAGGTAGAGGTGCTAAAACCTCATATTTTTTTCCTCGGGGAAAAAGGCTATGAGATAGACACCTGTTCGAATGGTAATGATACCATCGACCTGGTACGGCAGAATTCATACGATCTTATCTTCCTCGATGAAAACATGCCGGGTCTGAGCGGAATAGAGACCCTGAAGCTCATCAGGGAGATCAGGACCGACATCCCCGTGGTGATGATCACCAAGAGTGATGAGGAGGAAATCATGGAGGCAGCAATAGGCTCCGAAATAGCTGATTACCTTATCAAACCGGTCAAGCCCAAGCAGATTCTCCTGGCAATTAAAAAGATCCTCGACCAGAAAAGACTTAAGACCGAAATAAAATCAACCGATTACAGACAGGAATTTGGCCGTATCGGGAGCATGATATCCTCCGCCGCTAACTATAGCGACTGGAAGGAACTGTTCAGAAAACTAACTTTCTGGGAATCGGAGCTTGAAAAATCCGACGACAGAAGTATGGCAGAGGTTTTCAGGATGCAGGAGGAAGAAGCCAACGCCTCTTTTGTGAAATTTGTAACAAGGAATTACCTCAACTGGCTCAGCCGGCAGTCTCCCGATGACCCGATCCTTTCTCCGTCACTCTTCCAGAGAAAGATCTTCCCCCTTGTAACAGGCAACCGTCCACTATTTATGATACTGATCGACAATATGAGATACGACCAGTGGAAGGTGATCTCGGCAGAACTCTCAGGTCTTTTCAGGATCATTGAAGAAGATATATGGTTCAGCATTCTGCCAACGGTGACTCAATACAGCCGTAATGCAATATTTGCAGGTATGATGCCTTTGCAGATAGGAGAAACCATGCCCCATTTCTGGATAAACGACGACGAGGAAGAAGGAAAGAACAACTACGAAGAAGAACTTTTCAGGAGCCAGCTAGCCAGAAAAGGTTTACAATTCAAATGGTCATATAACAAGATACTGAACAATTCCGAGGGGAAAAAACTCAACGAGAAGATCAGACAAATGCTGACAAACGATCTCAACGTGGTGGTTTATAACTTCGTCGACATACTTTCGCATGCCAGGACTGAAATGGAAATAATAAGAGATCTTGCCGGTGATGAGCCGGCCTACCGGAGCCTCGTCAGGTCATGGTTCATCCATTCTCCCCTGCTCGAGATGCTTAAGATTTTGTCGGATCAGCGAGTCAGGATTGTGATCACAACCGACCACGGAAATATAAGGGTTAAAAACCCTGTAAAAGTTATCGGAGATAAAAAGACATCAACGAACCTGAGATACAAAATGGGAAGAAATCTCGACTACAACCCGTCGGAAGTATTTGAGATAAAAGAGCCTGCCAGAGCCTTCCTCCCAAAGAGCAACATAAGTTCAAGATATATCTTCGCAACAAATAAAGATTATCTTGTATATCAGAACAACTTCAACTATTATGCAGGATATTACAGGAACACTTTCCAGCACGGCGGTCTTTCAATGCAGGAGATGATGCTTCCCTTTGCTCTCCTCGAACCTGTAACTTAGAGAATGATGGAAATAGTGATCAGAAATAAGAGAGAGATACCTGCAGCTGCAAGGAAACTTCTTCATCACTCAGCCGGAACAAAAATATTTGCCTTCAACGGTCCCATGGGAGCCGGAAAAACAACCATCATCAAGGCGGTCTGCAAGGAACTGGGAGCTGAAGATATTCCTGTAAGTCCAACCTTCACCATCATAAACGAATACCGTAGCGTCGAAGGCAATCCTCTTTTTCATATCGACCTGTACAGGTTCAGCACCACGGATGAAGCTTACGACATAGGTATTGAAGAGTATCTGACAGGCACCTCATACTGTTTCATAGAATGGCCTTCCCTGATAGAAACTCTGCTGCCCGACGAAAGAATCTGGATCGATATCACCGTGGGAGACTATGATGAGCGTATTCTCAAGATCTCATAATAATCTTCTGTTTTGCTGCTGTACTACAATTTTTTTAACTTTGACGAAATAACTCCCCTTTTAAGATGAACGATAAAGGCAAAAATGGCAAGGTAAATCTGGGAAACACTGCCTATATGCCTAAAGAAGAGCAACTTGAAACTGCTGTAAGGTTCAGGAAGATCTCCATTGGCATTCCCTGCGGCACCAAAGACGATGAAAAAAGAGTTGCCCTGACGCCCGAATCAGTGAACCTGCTTGTTGAAGACGGCAACGAGGTCATCCTGCAGAAAGGAGCCGGCAACGGAGCGAATTATTCCGACAGGGATTACAGTGAAAATGGCGCCATCGTCACTGACTCCCCGGCCAGGGTCTTCAGCGCCGATGTGATCATCAAGGTCGCACCTTTCACTGCGAAAGACGCCGATTATCTGAAGGGGAACCAGGTACTCCTTTCATACCTTAATGTACTGAAACTCGACGAGGAAACCCTGGCAAAGCTTGTCAGGAAAAAAGTCACTGCCATTGCTTTTGAGAAGATTCGTGATGCAAGCGGCGTTTTGCCCGTTATAGAGTCGATGAGCGAGATATCGGGTATCACCTCCGTTCTTGTTGCTTCCGATTATCTCAGCAACCATCACGGAGGCAAGGGCGTTATGCTCGGAGGCATAACAGGAGTAACCCCCACCGAGGTTATCATACTTGGGGCAAACACGGCCGGCGAATTCGCCGCCAAGGCAGCTCTCGGACTAGGCTCCCAGGTTCTGATCTTCGACAACTCACTCCAGCAGCTCAGAAAATTTGAGGCACTTGTAGGACACCGTTTGCAGACTTCAGTGTTTCATCCCCAGGTGCTTAAGAAAGCCCTGAAATCGGCCGACGTACTAATAGGTGCAATAGACCTTGAAGATCTGAAACCATGGTATTACATAACCGAAGAAATGGTTAAAACCATGAAGAAAGGATCGGTGATAGTCGACCTGAGCATCGACCGCGGAGGTTGTATCGAGACAACAGAGTGCAGGGCGCTCAGAGATCCTGTTTATGTAAAACACGGCGTCACTCATTTTTCCGCATGGAACCTTCCTTCACGGGTCGCCCGGACTGCATCGATAGCCCTGAGCAATGTGTTCTCCCCGATGCTGAAAAACCTTGCCATGGCAGGCAGTATAACACAACTCCTGAAAAGCGACTCGGGAGTAAGAAACGGAGCTTACCTGTATAACGGAATCCTTACCAACGAAACACTGGGACAAAAATTCGGGATACTTTCAAAGGACCTGGATCTTCTCCTTTCAGCTTTCTGAAGCAGGGAAAGAGAGTTTTGCCTTTCCCCCCGAATATCTGATCTCTGCCCTGGCACCTATATAAAAGGCCCTGTTGTCGGAGATGTGCCCGGCAGGGAAATCAAAAAAGACAGGGTAATCATATTCACGGAAAATATCCGAGATCGTTTCACGGGCATCCTTTCCCCAGGGCATCCTGCTGTCGGACATATCATTCATGCCCCCTACCACCAGGGCTTTCAGTTCCCTGAACTTGCCGGCCAGCTTCAATGAAGTCAGCATCCTGTCGAGATGATAATAATATTCTCCCACCTCTTCGATAAACAGTATTTTTCCATCTGTCGCAGGCTCTCCCGGCGTTCCTGTAAGACTGTACAGAAGAGAGAGGTTCCCTCCGGTGATCTCCCCGTCCACATTACTCTTCTTCATTGATGCAGCTTCCCATTCAATGGCTCCGCAACCCTCGAAGAGAGCTCTGCGTACCGTCTCAAGAGATTCGGGGCTCTTTTCCGGGTTCGGGTAGTTGAGAGGCATCTCACCGTGAAGAGAAATGATCCCATACCGCTCACTGAGCCAGATGTGCAGTACGGTAACATCGCTGTACCCGATATACCACCGGGGATGACGCCGGAGGCCTGAAAAGTCAATTTTGTCGATTATCCTCAGAAGTCCGTAACCTCCCCTGGAGCAAAAGACGGCTTTGATCCTGCT
>JAFGXX010000024.1 GCA_016936435.1 Bacteroidales bacterium | reverse complement strand
GCTATCATTAACTGTTCCTCCGTGAATTCTTCAGGTATAAATACATCTTCCGGACTTGTTTCTGCAACCAGAAACTCACCGCTTTTAAGAATCTTTTTATTATCCATTGTCTTGAATTATACTTAATTTATCGTTTTTCTCAAAGTTTTATTCCTGCCAACTGCCTCCCGATAGCTATCGGGATGCCAACTGCCAACTGCCAACTGCCAACTAATACTAAAGTCCCATCCCCATTGCCACCAGCTCCGCAATATCGTAATTTTTTATTTCTTCTTCCCTGTTTTTATATTTCAGACCGTCGGTAAGCATGGTCATACAGAAAGGGCATGCTGTTGCTATTATTTCCGCTCCTGTTTTAAGCGCATCTTCCGTCCGTTCGATGAAGATCTCCTTTTCTCCCTTTTCAGCCTCCTTGAACATCTGCGCTCCACCGGCACCGCAACAGAGGGCAAAGCTCCTGTTCCTTTCCATCTCTTCCAGGTCAGCTCCCATTTTACTTATAACAACTCTCGGTTCGTTATATATTCCGTTGGCTCTTCCGAGATAGCACGGATCATGATATGTAACCTTCTTCCCTTCCATTACCGATGCGGATATTTTGAGTTTCCCGGAAGCGATAAATTCCTTCAGTAGGCTCACGTAGCTTATAACCTCAAAATTCCCCCCCAGGTCGGGATATTCATTTTTCAGGGTGTTAAAACAATGCGGACATGTAGTTATTATTTTGGTCACACCGTATCCTTTCAGGGTGGATATTACCTGCAGGGCCTGCATCTGAAAGAGCATTTCATTCCCTGCGCGCCGGGCCGGGTCTCCGGTACAGGTCTCCTCTTTACCCAGTACTGCGTAGCTGATTTTAAGATGGTTGAGTATCTTTGCAAAAGCTCCTGCAACTTTCCTGTATCTGTCGTCAAAAGCTCCTGCACATCCCACCCAGAAAAGATATTCGGGCTTCCCGTCCCTGGCATGAAGGTCGGCCATCACCGGAACTTCAATATCTTTTGCCCAGTTCAGACGGTCTTCAGCTGAATATTGCCATGGAGCGCCGTTGTTTTCTATGTTATTGAAGACGGCTTTCAGTTCACCGGGAGCCGAAGCTTCCTCGAGGACGAGGTACCTTCGCATGTCAAGGATCAGTGAAGGATGATTAATGTTAACAGGACACTCCTGCACACAGGCATTGCATGTCGTACAGGCCCATAGCTCCTCTTCTGTAATGAAATCCCTGAGCAAGGAACGGCCGTCGCTGAAATCCCTTCCGTTTTTGACCATCAGAGGGCCTTTCTCCTTCATCCTGGCCCTCAGGTCCATCATTATTTTTCTGGGGGAGAGTAGTTTTCCGGTTATATTGGCGGGACAGACTGAAGTACACCTTCCGCACTCGGTACATGAGAGTGAATCGAAATAATTTTTCCATGTCGAATCCTCTGCATCCTTAACTCCGAACCTTTCAGGTGCAGCGTCGGCAGGGGCAGCTGTAAATGCCGTCTCAGGATCCATCATTATCTTCACCTCCCTGGTGATGCTTTCCATGTTATCGAGCTTGCCGGGAGGGTCGAGCCTTGACAGAAAGACATTCGGAACCGACATGAAGACATGGAAATGCTTTGAATAGGGAAGGTAATTTGCAAAGAAGAAGATGGTAAGGATATGTACCCACCAGGAAGCTTCATATATGATGTGGAAGCTCCCGCCTGAAGTCTCACCGAAAGTTTTAAGTAAAAGTGCCGAAAAGGGATAAAGCCCCTCTGCGGAGCCTCCGCTAAATTGCATATATCCCAGGTAGCCGAGGTTCATGGATATAAGCGAGACCATCAGCAAAAAGATCAGTGTAAGAGAAATGTTCGCATCGAGGTGGGATTTCTTTTTCATCTCGGCACCTTCGAACCTGCTGATGCTGAAAAAAAGCCTGCGGGCAAGAAAAACCAGCACCGCAATGGCAATTATGACCGCGAAAATATCGCCTGAAGCCATGATGAAATCGTGCAGGGGTCCCAGAAAGCTTAGCGACTTCTCGATCCCTGCCAGACCGTCGATAACCATTTCCACGCTTCCGAGGAGTATAACGCAGAAGCCCCAGAACACCATTGCATGGATGAATCCCAGGACAGGCTTGCGGAAGATCTTGGTCTGCCCGAAAGCTACTTTCAGCATCACGCCGGTCCTTTTCCAGAAGTCTCGTACAGGAAATGCTGCACGTGTAAAACTGAAATACTTAACAAGCCTGTTAACGGTATATAAAAATACCCCAAAGGTTATCAGCAGGGCTGCCGCAAAAATAATCTGTCTGGCCATTTAATGATGACTTAAAATTTTCTTTTTAACCGCAAAGCACGCGAGAGCATATTGCAAAGGTCGCAAAGGATGATGTGTTATACTTCGCACACTTTTTTGTTAATTATTTTTTTATCTCCCTGACTGCTGTTACCAGTTGAGGCAGAATTTTCATTGCATCGCCAACGATCCCGTACTGTGCCGCTTCGAAAATTGGTGCATCCTTGTCGCTGTTTATTGCCACAATGTATTTGGAGGCGCTTATACCTGCAAGATGCTGGGTGGCACCCGAGATACCTACCGCGATATACAGGTTTGGCGCTATTATCTTTCCTGTCTGCCCGGTATGCTCTTCATGAGGCCGCCATCCTTCGTCAGACACGGGACGGGAACAAGCCGTGGCTCCTCCGAGGGCCTCAGCAAGTTCTGTAAGAGGTCCCCAGTTATCTGGCGATTTCATTCCCCTGCCACCCGACACAACAATATCGGCATCTGTAAGAAGCACTTTCCCGCTTTGCTTTTTCACCTCTTTAACCGTAGTTTTAACGGATGAAGGATCAACAGCAACATTAACCCGCTCAATGGCAGCCGTCGCATTTACCTCTGTCAGTTCAAATGAATTCTGCGCCAGGGTTATGATTTTAACATCCGACCTGATAACCAGATGTGCAAATGCATTCCCTGAGTAAGCTCTTCTGTAAACAGTGAACGGACTGAGGTTCAGGGGCAGCCTGCTCACACCCGGGCCTACACCGGCCTTCAGCCTGACAGCCAGCCGGGGAGCCAGGGCTTTTCCGGCATTGTTGTTCGACAGGATTATCACTTCCGCATTCTCGCTTTGCGCTATGCCGGCAATAACTCCGGTATAGGCCTGATTGTCGAGAGAAGAAAGAAGTTCATTTTCCGCGCTGATGATCTTCTGAGCGCCATAGCGGGCAAGTTGTTTCAGTTCTTCTTCATCTGTTTTTCCAATGGACAGAGCCGTAACCGAGGTGTTCATCATCCCGGCTAAAGCATGAGCATATGAAATCAGCTCGAAGGTGAGCTTCTTGAATTTTCCGTCCCAGTTTTCTGTATATACTAATACTGACATGTTTTCGAGTGTTAAGATTTATGATCAGATAACTTTTGCTTCATCCCTTAAAAGGTCGATGAGTTTTGCAGGTTCCGAGGCGTCAACCATTTTACATGCTGACCTGGGAGCCGGCTTTTCGAGAGCTACGATCTCCGTAAGAGGTTCGGCCGGAACAGGTTCATACACTTTTATCGGCTTGGTGCGCGCCATCATGATCCCTCTCATGGCTGCGATCCTCGGCTCCTTAGCAATACCCTTCTGCACCACTGCCAGAAGAGGCGCCCCGACAGTCAGTATCTCCTTACCTCCGTCAATTTCACGGGTTATAAGGGGAATACCTCCTTCAATGCTGAGTGAAGATACGGCTGAGACAGAGGGTATCCCTGCCAGCTCAGCCACCATGCCACCCACAACCGATCCGTTGTAGTCGCTCGATTCGATCCCGCACATTATTATGTCAAACTGTTCCTTTTTCAAAACTTCGGCCAGCTGCGTGGCAACATACCAGGCATCGGGCGATTCTGCGTTGACACGTATTGCGTCATCGGCGCCTATCGCGAGTGCTTTCCTGATAGTCGGTTCCGATGATGCCGGTCCTACATGCGCAACTGTCACTGTCTTTACACCGGAGGCCGGATCATCCCTCAGCTCCAGCGCACGCGTAAGAGAGAGTTCATCCCATGGATTAATGACCCACTGGATACCCGTTGTGTCGATCGAGGCATTTCCTTCTGCAAGCCTGATCTTCGTCGTTGTGTCGGGAACATTACTTATGCATACCAGAATTTTCATTCAGTTATTGTTTTGAGTTAAATTATTAATAACTAATCTTTTATGAAAAAATGATCTCACAGGTTTTCACTTGAGGCGGCAAATATAATAATTTATGAGTCATCTTCAAATGAAGAATGTATCATTTTTACACCATGTTCGAAATAATAAATTCACTTATATTATTGATTATATGTATTTTAAATGTTGTGAATATTATACCTGTAACCGGTAGTCGAAAGCAGGCGTATATCTGTATCCTCTGATGCTAGTGAGGGGATGTCCTTAATTGAGACAGGTAAAAAAATAAAATCCGTCATTTTATTATTGCAGGCCGGCTCTCATTTAATTATAATCTTATAATTTCGCGGCTTATTTGCCATTCCCGATGAAGAGCCCGGTAAAAACCTACACAGCCATAATTATCGCAATGATATTCTGGGCTTTCTCTTTCATCTGGTTCAAGATCGCCAATGAAGCCTTCCGCCCGGTAACAATAGTTTTTTTCAGGCTTCTCATCTCAGTTATTATCCTGTCGCTCTTCCTCATTCTCACCAGGGGCTTCGTCGCCATAAAGAAAAAAGACAGAAAGCTCTTTATTCTCCTTGCCCTCTTTGAACCCTTTCTCTATTTTCTCGGCGAGAGCTTCGGTCTTACCTATATTTCCGCAACAACCGGATCGGTTCTTATATCGACTATCCCTGTCATCGCAACGCTGGGAGCATGGCTGATATTTAAAGAAAGACTGAAAATCATAAACTATGCCGGAATAGTCATATCTTTCATTGGGGTACTGGTATTTATCCTCGAAAAAGACGGATCATTGTCCTTTAATATCAAAGGCCTGATGCTCATGATTCTGGCTGTCTTTTCAGCTGTGGGATACAACCTTACCCTCAGCCGGCTTGTTGGCACATACAATCCGTTGTTCATCGTTAATGTTCAGAACATCATCGGGGTAGTTCTCTTCATGCCTCTGTTCCTGATCACCGACCTGAAACACCTTACATCTGAACCTTTCAGCATGAGACATTTTATACCCGTTGTCGAACTTGCTCTCTTCGCCTCCTGCGGTGCTTTCATCCTTTTTGCATATTCCGTCAGGAACATGGGAATAAGCAGGGCGAACATATTTTCAAACTGCATTCCGGTCTTCACTGCTCTTTTTTCATTCATCCTCCTCGACGAGAAGCTTGTTTTAAACAACATAGTGGGGATGATGATTGTCATCACCGGCCTCTTCATGTCGCAAATAAACGGCAGGAAGAAGAAAAACGAAGAAGCGCTTATCCTTACGGGCAAGACAGCCTGATCACAAAAGCTGCCCTTCAATACTGACACAGCCTGTCGGACCGTTTAATATTTCGTGTTATCTTTGATATCATGATCAGAAAGATCCTGCATAGTGCCCTGTTCTCAGTGCTGACACTCCTTTCGGCTGCCCAGACCGGCGGCGACAATATATACGAATTCCTCAATCTCACACATTCCGGACTGGTATCATCGCTTGGAGGAACCAATGTTTCGCTAAACACCGACAACCCGAACCTGGCTTACCATAATCCCGCCCTGTTGAAAGCAGACATGAATAACACCCTGGCTCTAAACTATGTCAATTATTTTGCAGGCGTCAACTACGGACTGGCCCTATATTCAAAATCGTATGAGGGAAAGGGTAATTTTGCCACAGGTATCACATATCTGAATTACGGTTCTTTTACCGAAGCTGATCCTTCGGGAAACATTACCGGAAGCTTCACCGCATCAGAATATGCCCTCTCCCTGCTCTGGTCCCGGCCGATCGACTCTGTCTTCAGCGTGGGAGTGAACTTCAAGCCGGTACTCTCGCATCTCGAGAAGTACACATCTTTCGGTTTTGCCATTGACATCGGAGGAGCTTTTTTCAGTCGTTCAGGTCTGTTTTCGGCAGGACTGGCGTTTAAAAATATAGGGCTCGAAGTGACAACCTATGCCGGTGAAGCCAGGCAGAAGCTGCCATTCGAAATAGAGGCAGGAATAACTCAGAAACTGGCGCATGCACCTTTTCGTTTTTCTCTGACAATCAGGCATCTGGAAAAGTTCGACCTGTCATATCACTACAACGATACTGTTTCCGGGACAGGCAGCACCTCATCACAGGAATTTTTTGAGAACATCCTTCGTCATGTTGTCACAGGTGTGGAACTGATCCCTCATAAAAATTTTTACCTTAGTGCAGGTTACAACTATCAGCGAAGAAGCGAACTAAAACTTGACAGCCGGGTCTCCACCGTTGGTTTTTCATGGGGCTTCGGCATAAATACATCATTTTTGAATATAGAATTCGGCAGGGCAAGATACCATCTCGCCGGTTCTTCAAACCATGTTTCACTGGTTATCCGGCCCGATATGCTTTACAGCAGGTTCAGAAAATGAGGTTTTGAAAATTCAGGGCTAATTAGCACCTTTGTGAATATCCGTTTCGGTGAATGCTTTTAGTGATCATTTTTACGTGACACCCTGAAATATCCATGATGAAAAAAAAGCTTATCATTGCCATCGATGGTTACTCTTCGTGCGGTAAGAGCACCTTCGCAAAAGCCATAGCCAGGGAGCTGAACTACATCTTTATCGACAGCGGTGCAATGTACAGGGCTGTCACTCTCTATTGCATGCGACAGGGCTTTATCGGAGAAAACTATCTCGATCACGATTCAATAGCAGCAGGGCTTCCGTCCATTCATATTGAATTTGTTTACAACCCCGACAGGGGAGAATTTGACACATACCTGAACTCCGAAAACGTTGAAGAAGAGATCAGAGGCATCGAGGTGTCAAAATATGTGAGCCGTATCAGTACCCTGGCCGAGGTAAGGACCAGGATGGTGGAACTCCAGAGACAGATAGGCATGTTCAAAGGTATAGTGATGGACGGAAGAGATATCGGGACAGTTGTATTTCCCGATGCCGACCTGAAGATATTTATGACCGCCTCGGTAGATATCAGGGCTAAAAGGAGGTATGACGAGCTTACAGGCAAAGGTTTGAAAGTAAATTTTGAAGAGATAAAGAAGAATATCATCACCCGAGACATTACCGATGAAAACCGCGATATAAGCCCTCTCCGCAAGGCCGATGATGCAATTGTCCTTGATAATACAAGAATGAGTGTCGCCGCACAGATGTCATGGGTCATGAAAATCATTGAACAAAAGCTGAATGAAAATTGAGATCGATGGTAATTCCGGCTTCTGCTTCGGCGTCAGAAATGCCGTTGAAATTGCAGAAGAATCTTTACTGAGAGGCGAAAAAGTATATTCCCTGGGGCCTATCGTGCATAATGACATGGAGGTAAAAAGACTCCTCTCTCTGGGCCTTATTTCAATTAACAATGACGAGTTCAGAAACCTGAAAAATTCCAAAGTGCTCATAAGGGCTCATGGAGAACCTCCCGAAACCTATCAGATTGCAAATGAAAACAACCTTACAATAATTGAGGCAACCTGTCCTATCGTGAAGAAACTCCAGTCGAAGATCAGACGTGCAATGAACGAAACACACAAATGTGCCGGACAGATCGTGATCTATGGTAAACCCGGCCATGCAGAGGTTATCGGGCTGATGGGTCAGACCCGGGGTGAAGGAATAGTGATCTCGGGACCTGCCGACCTCGGCAAGATAGATATGAAAAAGCCTGTGTGCCTTTTCTCACAGACCACCATGAGTGTAAAGGCTTATGAGGAGATTGTAGGGTTAATCCGCGAAAAAATGAGAGCCGGCGGCATCAAAGAACCCGAAAAATCACTTATTGTTCATAAGACGATATGCGGCCAGGTATCGAACAGGGAACCCGATCTCCAAAAATTTGCCAGAGAACATGAAGTGATAATTTTTGTCAGCGGTAAGGAGAGCTCAAACGGCAAGATGCTTTTCAATGTATGTAAGAAAATCAATCCGCAGACTTATTTCGTGTCAACGCCCGGGGAAATAGATCGCATGTGGTTCGAAGGAATAAATACTGTCGGTATCTGCGGAGCAACATCAACACCTAAATGGCTGATAGAAAACATCCGGGATGCTATAAGTAAAATATCAGAGCAAAAATAATTTCCGGAATTTCAGGTTAAAAATTTACACTTATGCCGGCATCAGAAGTTTACTTTACCGACCTGAGGGTTAAACCTCCCCACAATCTGTTAACTAAACTGGAAAGACTGATCAAAAGGGCAGGCATTGAAAAAATAAATTTCGACAGGAAGCTTGTGGCTGTTAAGATCCATTTCGGAGAACCAGGCAACCTGGCCTACCT
>JAFGXX010000174.1 GCA_016936435.1 Bacteroidales bacterium | reverse complement strand
GTGAGGGATATTGGCAGGCATAATGATATTCTGACCTGCCTCAATAGTAAAGGACTTTCCTCCTATTACAACCTCTGCCCTGCCGTCAACAACCTGAATCATGGCATCGAAGGGGGCTGTGTGTTCACTTAGCGCTTCTCCCTTTGCAAAAGAGAAAAGAGTTATATTTCCACTTGCCTTCTTAAGAACGGTTTTACTAAGTATACCACCATCTGAATATTCCACAGAATCTTTGAAATTAAATACTCTGGATTTATCAAATTCGTTTGTTCCCATAAGAATTGCATTTTTTATAAGTAAACATACAGAACCCGGTAAATGTTCTCCGGAATTCAGGTTGCCGGAAAATTATTTCAACACCCGGAGCAGTAAGTGATGACGATCAGAAAAAGATTATTGAGGATCCCGTATCACTTTTCCATATTTGGCAGTTCGAGGCCGTAACCTTTCTTCCTGTCATCGGCTTTCAGCAGGTATGCAAATACGATTGCCAGAACGCCGAAACATGCGAATATTATCATAGGCAGAGTATAGTTGTATGCCGGGACTTCCACTCCGTCGAGAAGACGGGTGCCACTGATACAGAATCTGTCCAGGACCCAGCCGATCAGAAGGGGAACAAGGGATAAACCTATATTCTGAACCATAAATATCATTCCGTAAGCTGTCCCAAGTTGTTTTTCGGGAATTATCTTAGGCACCGAGGGCCACATGGCTGAGGGAACAAGTGAAAAAGCTACACCCAGTATTAATATCAGTACTACTGCTATCCACGTCTGCGAAAAAACAGGGATCGAAAACATTACATGTACAAAAAGCAGAAGAAAAGCACCGAGTATCATAATGGAGGCTCCTTTTCCCTTTCGGTCGTATACGTTCCCGAAAAGAGGTGTCAGTGCAATGGCTCCTATTGTAAGCATCCCGGGAATGATCCCGGCAAATTGTTCGGTGATGTGGAATTTATTGATCATCAAATCAGTGGCATATTTGATAAAGGGGAATACTCCTGAATAGAACAACAGGCACAAAATCGCAATCAGCCACCATCCTTTACTCTTCAGGATGAATAATATGTCTTTTACATTAAACGATTCTTCATCAGAGTTATTATTTTCACCTGCCAGCGATGCATCCAGCCTCTTGTCCATAATAGTGTATATAAGAAAGGATACGAGGCCTATACAAAGCATTATCAGGCACACTAGAACGGGTTTTGAAACTGATTTCAGAGCTTCGGCTATGGGTATTGATGTCCACAGAGCAAGTGTGGTACCTATACGTGCTGTCGACATTTCCAGTCCCATTGCCAGGGCCATTTCTTTACCCCTGAACCATTTTACAATTATCTTTGATACGGTGATCCCTGCGATCTCCACCCCTACACCGAAGGTCGCAAATCCCAGTCCGGCAATTACAACCTGTGCCTTCATACCCAGTATCTCATGGCCGTCGAGTGAATGAGTAGATATTGCCCAGTATTTCAGAGCAGTGCCAAGTACCATAATTATCGTCGCCATCTTTCCGGTAAACCTCACTCCCATCTTGTCGAGGATAATTCCACCGATAATCAGCATTCCAAGAAATACGTTGAACCACCCATAAGCACTGGTGAAGAATCCAAACTCAGAGCTGTTCCATAATAATTCTTTCTCGAGAAGAGGCTTTAGCGGTGCCATTACATCGGTGAGATAATAACCGCACAACATGGTGAAAGAAATGAGAGCAAGGGCAGTCCACCTTGCAGTTTTTGAGTCACGCAGGGTCATTATAATCTTTTCCATATTATCTTATTATTTCTTTTAACGGGCATAAATGTAACTAAATATTCGAATGATATGGTCCGGAAATTGATATTGATGAACTATTGGTTAACTTAATTGTTAATTATTTTTGAAGATGGAAATCTAAAAAGTAAAAAAGTTTTATTTTTGCATGAATTTATATATATAAATATATCAATATGAAGAAATTTATTTCGATAATAGCTGTTATATTTTTCACACTGCCACTGGCGGCACAGGTAAAAAACTCTTCACAGGTAAAATGGTACACAATTCAGGAAGCCGAAAAGCTATCAAAAGTATCACCACGCCCTTTGTTTATTGATGCTTATACCGACTGGTGCGGATGGTGCAAGAAAATGGACAATGAGACATTCAGCAATTCAGTGATTGCAGACCTCTTAAACAACAAATTTTACCCGGTGAAGTTTGATGCGGAGACCAAACAGAAAATAACATTCCTGGGAAAGGAATTCATCAACGACGGAAAGTACGGCAATGCACATCAGCTTGCAGTTGCTCTTATGAACGGACAGATGTCGTATCCTACTGTTATTTTTATGCTCCTAAATGACAAGGGCGAGTTTGAAATCGCCCCTCTGCCGGGCTTCAAGCAGTCCAAAGAGATGGAAATGCTTCTCAGTTATTTTGCCGACAACACATACAAGACAAAAAGCTGGGATGATTTCCAGAAAGGTTTTGCGAGCAGGATCAGATAAGACTCCTTATTTCCCTGAAACAAAATTACCCGGAAGCTGAATTATCTGTCCAAGCTGGTAGATCATTTTCCTTGAACTACAAAGTATCTTATCATTGATCACTACATTTACGATAGCGATATCGGGTATACGGTAAAACAGTTTTTCCACAGGATCTGGTTCTGTTAAAGTTGTCGTCTGTGATATCAGAACAAGGTCTTTGGTCTTTTTTTCAGGGATAAGCTCAATATAGACTATATCGCCCTGTTCCGACACCAGGTCTGCTGGACCTTCCTCTTCGCTGAATTTTAAAAGTGCAGTCTTTTTTCCTGAATGTTCCGGTGAGGGAATGAACTGATAGGTAAATGTCCTTTTTTCCCTCACACGTTTTCCTGTGAAAAGCTCAAGATAGTCTTCCTCCATCCTGTTCATTTCATCGATCGCAGCAGCGCTCTGCGGAAATACATTTGCTTCACCGGTAAGAATAAGTATCTTTCCTTCCCGTATATCCATAAGTCGTCTCGCTGCTCTTTCGGCGAGTTCAGCTTCAGTCAGCTTTCTCTTTTTTTCAACAATATAAGGCACCCGCACAAATTGCGAATCCATTGTCAGTCTGCGATATGCAGTATCGGTAATGGTAATGTAGTATTCGTCGGAGCCCAGGTCGTACGAACGGAACTGATCGTTATAATCAGCACCTGAAGATGCGAGAATTGTTCTCTCATTTACAGAGCCCGGGTTCAGATCGAGTATGAGTCCCTCCCTTCGCAGGGCGAGTGCATTTGCACGAAGTATACCTTCTGTTTCGATAACATAGAACTCAGAAGGATCAGCTTCCTCATGAGAGATGACTGAAACACCTGTTATTCGCCATTTTTCATCCTTCATTGTAATAACATCTTCAAGACCAAGAAGTTCTCCGGCATATGCTGAATAGGGACCCGGCAATGCCGTTTCTTTTTCTGTTTCTATCCTGATGGTGATCACGCTCATGGGAAGAGCATAAACGATACTGCCATCTGTGAATCCTCCGCTTTCACTCAGATGCTTTACTGTAAGCTTTGGCTCTGTGGTTTTCCTTGACAGGGCACATGATCCTGTAATTTCGATAATGAGGATTAAAATCAATATTTTCCGGAATAATTTCATCATAATGTTATTGATAGTGTAAAAATTTCGCTGAATATAACAATAAAACGTAATTACAGGCTTCTTATTCTGTTAAATGCTTCACCGAGGCTATCGGTAATATCTGAAGCAACAAGAGCTTCCTGTGAGCTGCATGAACACGCTATATCTCCTGCCAGACCATGCAGATGCACTCCTGTTATGGCTGCCTGTAAGGGTTCGTAGCCCTGGGCAAGAAAGGAAAGGATAATCCCTGTCAGCGTGTCACCGCTTCCTGCGGTAGCCATACCGGGATTACCTGATGTGTTGAACCAGATATTTCCTTCGGGATCGCTCACTGAAGTAAAGGCCCCTTTCAGTACAACTATACAGTTATAGCTGGCAGAAAACTCCGACTGCTTCATGAGCCTCTGATAACCGTTGGTTGTTTCCCCTGCCAGCCGGGTAAATTCACCGGGATGTGGTGTAAGAATAGTGAGCGGCGGAAGCAGTTCAGGCAAATCTCTGTCAGCTGACAATATATTAAGTGCGTCAGCATCAAGCAGCAGAGGTTTTTGGATTTTCCCGAGAAACTGTCTCAGAGCCTTGCCTGTTTCCGGACTGACACCCATTCCTGGACCAATGGCGACAGAAGAAAAAGCCCCGGTATCAGGTATATCCGTGATTATTTTTTCAGATATGTCATGAGTAATCATTGCCTCCGGCACGGCAGTCTGGAGTATGGTATTTCCCGATGAAGGAATGTGGCAGGTCAACAGTCCTATTCCCGACCGGAGAGCTGCGCGGGCTCCAAGAACAACAGCTCCCATCTTTCCATAAGATCCTCCGATCAGTAATCCGTGTCCGAAATTACCTTTATGTGCAAATTTATTCCGTCTTTTAAGAAAAGTATTTACCAGAGCATCATCTATAAGTGAGAAAGGTGTATAGGTTTTACTTATGATTTCCGGATGCAGGCCGATGGGAAGCACTTCCCACTCACCCGTGAATATCTCATTCTCTGCGAAAAGGAAAGATAGTTTGGGAAACTGGAATGAAAGAGTATAAGAAGCCTGAATTATTGTTTCAGCATCATTTGCACTGTTATCTTCACCGAAGAGGCCGGATGGTATGTCAACCGCCACAACTGTAGCCCCGGAGCTGTTTATTTTCCTTATTATTGAAGCAGGAAGACCTGTTACCCTGCGTGTCAATCCCGATCCGAAAACAGCGTCAATAACTACATCACCAGGGCCAATTTCCGGGATAAAACTCTCGTTCTCAACATGTACAAAAGCCACTTTGGTTTCATCAGACAACCTTTTCCTGTTATGCCTCCAGTTAGCAGAGGTTTCTCCCTCCTCTCCCGTGAAAAAAACTGACACATCATAACCTGCTACTGCGAGCATCCTCGAAAGTGCAAGTCCGTCACCCCCATTATTGCCCGGACCCGAAAATACCAGTAGGCGGGAACCTTTGTCAAATCTGGCAATAAACCACTTATATATCTGACCGGCAGCCCTTTCCATTAATTCTGCTGATGCAATGGGCTCATTATTTATGGTATACTGGTCAATTTCGCGTATCTGTTCGCACCTGAATATTTTCATAGTGATAAAAGTCATTATGATACAAATTTAAACTCTTGCTCATTAATAAAAAAAGATTGATATATTTGTTTCCATCCGGACCGGGATTGTTATCAACCCCGGTTTTGAGATTAAAGTAAGTATTAATCATAAGGATCATATTATTAACATAATAAAATTACTATGCTAAAGAACCATCCCAAGGGACTATTTGTAGCCTTCTTTTCAAACATGGGTGAAAGGTTTGGCTTTTATACAATGATGGCCATTCTGGTACTTTTCCTTCAGGCCAAATACGGACTTTCTGCAGAAAAGGCAGGCGGCATTTACAGCTGGTTTTATTTCAGCATCTATGCTCTTGCCCTGCTGGGAGGAATACTTGCTGATTCAACAAAGAAATACAAACTTGTAATTCTGGCAGGTATTTTCATAATGTTTGCCGGTTATGTGATAATGGCAGTTCCTGGAATGACACTGACGGTCACCGTAGTAGGCCTTATGACCATCGCACTTGGAAACGGGCTCTTCAAAGGGAACCTGCAGGCTGTTGTCGGACAGATGTATGATGATCCGAAATATTCAAAGCTAAGGGATACAGCCTTTATGATATTTTACATGGGGATAAACGTCGGAGCGTTTTTTGCTCCTTTTGCAGCCAACGGAATGAGAAACTGGTGGCTCAAGGTTAATGGTTTTGCCCATGACGGATCGATCCCCTCTCTCTGTCATCAGTTCAATAACGGAACTCTTGCCGATCCTGCGGTACTTCAGCAGCTTGCCGACAAGGTAAGTCTTTCCGGTCCGGTGACCGACCTTGCAGCATTCTCGAACCAGTATCTGGAAGTTTTTTCAAAAGGATACAATTATGCATTCGGAATTGCTGCTGTAGGTATGATCATTTCGTTGCTTGTTTACATCATTTTCAATAAACTACTTCCTGACAAGGAGGTTAAGACTACAACTATATCAACAGAAAGGGTTGATTTTCAGCCTTTACCCCTGATTGCTGCCCTGGCAGCCATTGGTATTACGGCTTTCGCACTGCATTTCATCAGGGAAGTAGGATGGGCAGCAGGCTTTGCCTTCGGACTTTTCGCCGGTTTTGTTACATGGATCTTCATGTCGTCGAGGAAAGAAGAAAGGGCGAGAATCTCAGCTCTTATACTGGTATTTGTCGTTGTCATATTCTTCTGGATGTCATTCCACCAGAACGGTCTTACGCTTACGCTCTTCGCCCGTGACTATACCGTCAAGCAGGTTGGGGTGTTCACGAATCTTTTCTTCACCCTGCCGTCCATGCTTGCAGTTATAGCCTCAATAGCAGGTATTGTGATGCTCTTCTACAAAAACCTAAAAAGCAACTCAAAGATAGCAGGGGGCATATTGTTGCTCCTGGGTTTATGGTTCATCATGTTCTTTACCTATGGTTTTGATCCCACCACCCTCCTGGGCCGTTTCCTTAACAGCTTCAGTCCGCAGAATTCAATAGAACCTGAGGTGTTCCAGTCATTTAATCCACTGTTCATTGTCGCTCTTACCTTCCCGGTTATGGCTGCATTCTCATGGCTGAACAAAAAAGGTATAGAGCCTTCCACACCAAAGAAGATAGGTATCGGAATGATAATAGCCGCCCTGGGATTTATCATTATCCTTATTTCTTCTGTGGGTGCTCCATCACCCATGTCGCTTAACGGACTTCCGGCTGCTGATGCAGACAGGGTCTCACCATACTGGCTGATGAGCAGTTACCTTGTTCTTACCATCGCCGAACTCTTCCTCAGTCCGATGGGCCTTTCCTTTGTTTCAAAGGTAGCGCCGTCGCGGTTCCAGGGATTGATGCAGGGAGGATGGCTGCTCGCAACAGCAGTTGGAAACAAACTGCTGTTTGTCGGAACACTTTTGTGGGACAAAGTAAATCTTAGTACGCTGTGGCTGGTGTTCATCGTTTGCTGCCTCTTGTCAGCAGCATTTATATTCTCAATTCTCAGACGTCTTGAAAAAGCAGCTGCAAGCTGATTTTTAAAAATATTCTGACCTGACAAAGGGGAACCATCTGAAAATCATATACGGGTTCCCCTTTTCTTTTTAGCCCGG
>JAFGXX010000023.1 GCA_016936435.1 Bacteroidales bacterium | reverse complement strand
GGAAGCCGGTTTGCCTTTTCATAACCCGCCCCTTGCCCTCCGCTGTCGGGGAGCAGGCTCTCCCTGCAGGGGATTTCCTCACTCTCACTCTCACTCTCACTCCCACTCCCACTCTCACTCTCACTCTCACTCCCACTCTCCCCCTCTCCCCTTCTCCCCTTCCTTCTTCTCCCCCACCAGTACCAGCCCATGACACTTATTACCAGGTAATAACCCTGCAGGCTCATATCGGCATAAAGTTTCCCTGAAAAAAACACCCATATATACACACCCGAGGTAATAATACCCACGGGCCACAACCAAAGATTCTGCCTTATCTCAAGGACAACGTACACGATCCCGGCCAGGGCCCCGAAGATCTCAATGAGATTGTCCTGCAACCACATGTAAATTTCCATCGCGTGGTTTTAAAAAGTAATTCCGGCGCTTAGCATATAGTTGATCCCGGCCTGTGGAAAATAATAAGACCATGTCTTTTCTACACCTCCTTCATACCAGTTTCCGCCATAGGCATTGCTTTCATATTGGGCATCAAAAATGTTATTCACGAACAGTCTCAGGCGTATACCTTTTGTTTTCTTCACTTCAGGCTCCCAGCTTATCATCAGGTTGTTCACAAAATAAGGATCTATCATTCTGTCGCTGCTCATGGTGTTGTCGAAATATTGTTTTCCGACATATTTGCCTGTAAGGTGCATCTCAAGATTTTTGCGAATGTGTAAGGCCAGATCACCGGAACAGATTACTGATGGTGAATATGCAATGTCGACCAACCCTAATGCTTTACTCTTATACTCTTGCTCCCATGTTATTGTGTCGTAGTAGGTATAGTATTCAGTGAAACCTGCTATTTTATTTCTGCTCAGTGTAAGGTTCATATTCCATTCCATAAATCTGAAAGGTTTAATCCCGGCACTAATTTCAACACCGCTACGGTAGCTCTTTTCCACATTTGTCATAATTGAATAGCCGGTGCTGCTGAGTTCGCCCGTGGGAATAAGCTGGTCGCGGTAATACATCAGATAGGCATTAAGTCCGACAGTAAAGATCCTGCTCCTTATCCGGTACCCTGCTTCGGCATCGTACAGTTTTTCGTCCTGAGGAGTGGCTTCAGGGTCGCCGGCAGCTTCCTTGAAATCGGCTCTTGTTGGTTCGCGGCCTGCAACGGAAAATGACAGCCATCCTTCCTGGGTTGAAGAAATCGACCAGAAAAGACCGGCCCTGGGATTAAAAAACCCGTATCTGTGATCCTGTTCCAGGTCTTTGTGATCATCATCCTCACCGGTCATCCTGTAGTCAATATACCGGTACTGAAGATCTCCATATACCGATATTTTACTATTCAGTGCCACTGTTGCCCTGGTAAAAATGCCTGCCTCGTATTTTGTTCCGTTGTTAAAGTACCATTGCTGATCCTTTTCAACATTTGAGTATTTACTCCAGATTATTGTGCCAAAATGATCGCCCGAATAATAATTAGAGTTAGCGCCTGACAATATTTCGAGCCTGCCTGTCTTATATTTCAATGAAGCTACTATCCCGTAAAAGTCATTCGACATCCACTTACGGGTAATAAGGTCGGTATTTAATGAAGGAACTGAAATATACTCCGACAGGTCCTCATCCTCATTATACTCTTCGTAATAGCCTTTACCCCTGGTATAATGAAGGGCTGTACTTATATTTAGTGCATCGCTGAAACTGTGACCGAATATCAGCTGATAATGATCCTGTCTGTAATTGTCGGTTTCATTGTCGTAATACCTTGTAAATCCCTCATCATCGGTATATTCCCCGGCAGGGTTGTATCTCCTGTCGACTGCAAGCATTTCGCGGGGCACTCCCCACCATCCGAGGCCGGTATGTTCCTCTCCCAGAAGAATATTTGCCCTGAACCTCGATTTTCCCGCAATAAATACTCCCGAGATGTTTGAAGAAGTATGATCCGATCCTGTCCTTTTTATATAACCGTCGCTTTTGATCTTCGACATTCTCATCTGCAGGGCAAACTTATCTGCGATAAGTCCGGTTCCTGCCGCAGCCGAATTCCTGAAGGTATTATAAGACCCGGCTGCCGACTCCAGTTCTGCAAATGGCTCTCCTGAAGGGCTTTTTGACTGTATGCTCACAGTAGCGCCAAAAGCACCGGCACCGTTTGACGAAGACCCAACCCCTCTCTGCACCTGTATATTGTCGACCGATGATGCAAGGTCAGGCAGGTCAACCCAGAAAACCTGTTGTGATTCCGGATCGTTAAGTGGTATTCCGTCTATGGTTACGTTTATCCTGCTGGCATCAGTTCCCCTGATCCGCATATTTGTATATCCTATTCCGTTACCGGCTTCCGAAGTTTCAACAAGCGAAGGGGTCAGCTGCAGAAGGAAAGGTATGTACTGTCCCGTATTGCTTTTTCTGATCGTTTCATTACCTACTGTCGAATAGGCCATCGGAGTACGTTCGCCTGCCCTCACGGCATTAACAATTACTTCCCCGGTCACAAGCGTTGCAGGAAGAAGCATAACATTCAGCCCGGTATCAGCCTGGGGAAAAATCGCCAGCGTTTGCGGCTCGTACCCTACAAATGAGAACCTGATCATGTACCTTTCCCTTTTGAGCCCTCCCAGGAAATAATTTCCCTCTGCATCGCAGACCGTCCCAAGGAAAGAGTCATCCACAGTCACGGCAGCCCCTGAAAGAGGGAAACCTTTTTCGTCGGTAACCTTACCAAAAACCGAAACACTCTGATCCTGAAAGGCATAAACACTGCCTGTCAGGATGAAAAAAGCGAAAAAAAAGATTTTTATCCTCATTTTCAATAATTTAATTACTTGAAGATGAGGTTTCTGTTTAAGCTGATGTTCCGGATACTCTTTGTTCCCTCCGCCGGCATTATCCGGATCAGGTTATAAGGGTATGATCTCAGCCTTCTGTGACAGGCACCCCATTTTCAGTATCTGCAAAGTTAATAACCTTTTCACGTTATTGCAATTTTTTATTACATTAGCATGGAAATAAGCCCTCCATGAAACAACTCCTGAAAAAGCTCAATTATAAGAGTCAGCCCAGGATAGCGGTTTTGAATTCGGAAGAACAATTCCTTAAAGCCATGAAAGAAGAGCTCGGGGATGTTATCACCGATACTGAAATCGATCAGCGCTGTCCATACAGTTTTATAATTGTCTTTGCAGAAAAGGAGAAGGAGGTTGAGGCAATTACTCCGGTTGTTCTTCACAACCTGACCGCAGACGGTATTTTGTGGTTTTGTTATCCGAAAAAAACTTCAAAAAAAAATAGATCCGACCTTGAAAGGGACAGAGGATGGAAGTCGCTCAATGAGACAGGCTTTTACGGTGTAAGAATGGTTTCTGTTGACGACGACTGGTCGGCGATCAGGTTCAGGAATATCAGGTTCATAAAATCGACTTCGGGAAGATATCCAAAAAACTAACATGGACTCCCTGAAAGGTAAAGGGGTTGAATATGATAAAGATAACAAAAATAGAAACCCCTCTGGGTGAAATGGTTGCCGGTGCCACCAGGGAGGGTATCTGTCTGCTCGAGTTTGCCGACAGGAATGATCTTAATGAGATTTACGACGAAATTTCAAAAATTCATTCTGCACCCGTCAGGGCCGGAATAAACTGGCAGATCTGGAAACTAAAGAAGCAACTGAGGGAATATTTCAACGGAAAACGCAGGGATTTTACTCTTAATCTGATTGCTTCGGGTACGGATTTCCAGAAGTCCGTATGGGAAGGTCTGAGAAAGATCCCCTATGGTGAAACCATTTCCTACCAGGATCAGGCCGCCGGAATCAGGAACACGGGAGCTGCACGCGCTGTGGCCCAGGCTAACGCATCTAACAGGATAGCCATCATAATTCCCTGCCACAGGGTAATTGGGGCCGACGGGTCACTCGTAGGCTATGGCGGGGGACTTGCGCGCAAAAAATGGCTCCTCGACCATGAAAGAAAATATTCAGGCAAAGCTGTTGAACTGGACCTTTTTTAATAATATCAAAAACAACATATTACATGAATCCTTTAAAGATCATATTTGTATCTCTGCTCTTAACTATACCGGTCAGTTCATTTACGCAGGAAAAAGTTATGCTTTATTTGTGGCCCGGTAAGGTGCCCGGAGAATTAAAAGAAAAACAGGCACCGGCTGTCGACACAACACAGAAAGACGGTGTTCTGAGGTATACTGAAGTAACCAACCCTGCTCTTGAAATAAGGCTGGCTGACCCTGCAAAAAACACGGGTGCAGCTTTAATTGTTTGTCCGGGTGGTGGCTATGGGCGCCTTGCCTATAACAAGGAGGGGACTGAAATAGCTGACTGGCTTAACAGTAAGGGCATAAACGCCTTTGTCCTTTCGTACAGGATCCCCAACAAAAGGCCGGAAGCACTTCAGGATGCACAGAGAGCGATCAGAATTCTGAGGAGCAATTCGGCGAAATGGAAGATTGACGCAGGTAAGATCGGCATTATGGGATTCTCTGCAGGAGCCGACCTGAGCGCCAGGGCTGCAATTTTATCCGGAAACAAAACCTATGAAGCTGTTGACAGGTCCGACGACACTTCATGCAGACCCGATTTTGCCCTTCTGATATACCCGGCTTACTTCGATCGCGGAGAGAACCGGTCGCTTACTCCCGACCTGAAGATCACAAACCTCACCCCGCCGGTGTTTATTTTCCAGTCGGCCGACGACAGTCATGGCAACAGTGCAATAGTGATGGCCGGAGCCCTGCGTGATGCAAAAATTCCTGTTGAACTTCACCTTGTTCCGAAAGGAGGTCACGGTTACGGACTGAGACCGGGAAATCCGGCTGCCGAAACGTGGCCGTCGCTTGCCGGAAAATGGCTCCTCAATGTTCTGAAATAAAAACAATACCAGCCGGATCACAGTCAGTTCAGGTTATTTCTCCCCTGCCTTCTTCCTGTTCCTTAAGGCTTTTACAGTGAGATAGATAATAAAGCCGGCACCGATCGCAATCAGTACATCATCGAGATAAGGCAGTATCCTGTCCTTAATCTCATAGGCGAAATATCCTATAACAGCCAGTATTATGTTCCATATTGCAGCACCTGCGGTAGTGTAAATGATGAAATTGCGGATGTTCATCCTGGCCAGCCCTGCCGGTATTGATATAAGCTGACGTACTGCCGGGACAAGCCTGCCGATGAAAGTTGATGTATTTCCATTCCTGTTGAAATAATCCTCGGCATGTTCAACCTTCTTCTCCGATAAAAGAAGCAATCTTCCGACCTTTGATCCTGCCAGCTTGTATACTATCGGTCTTCCGAGATATTTTGAGAGGTAATAATTTATCAGCGCTCCGGCAACTGCGCCCAGAGTACCTGCTATAACAACTCCGAAAACATTCATTCCTCCTTCGGCGGCCTTATATGCTGCAAATGGTATTACGACTTCGGAAGGGAAAGGTATGAACGAACTCTCTATCACCATCAGCAGAAATACGGTGAGATAACTCAGGTTGGCCATATACCAGTCCACCACTGTATGAATCAGCTCCATCATAATTTAAGAGTATAAGGCGATAAATATAAACATGATTTTTAATTCAGGGCTGTTGTTTTTTTCTTCACACTTACAATCGCTTCTTCATGCCTCTTTCAGATGGCAGAGG
>JAFGXX010000022.1 GCA_016936435.1 Bacteroidales bacterium | reverse complement strand
ATCTTGATGTCATCGATCAATCTCCATGTATCGTCGACAATATAAATAACATTGAGAGTTTCGGAATTATGACCGAATTTTCTTATATGTTCGAGAGTCTGAGCAACACTGAAATATGATTTGACGGCAACAAATTCAGGTGTCATGAGCCTTCCGATACTCTCTTCGGGATACCCCAGCAACTGTATTGTTATATTCCTTTCTTCGGGAGAGAGAAGCTGGATCAGTCTCTGTGCAACCTGTCCGGGAAGTTCTTCGAAGAATGCGGTTCTGTCATCAGGATCAAGGTCGTTAAGAAGTGATGATAATCGGCTGGAATTTCGTGCAAGCCCTTCTATTATCTGTTCCTGCTTTTCATAGGAAAGCAGCTGGAAGGTGTTCTTGGCCTGGTTATTGGATAGTAAGCGGAAAGTTACAATATCCTCACCGGAGTCGAGCTGATCGATTAATTCAGCTATAACAACGTCGTCGAGAGCAGAAAGCTCGGCACGCAGTCTTTTCCATTCTTTTTTCTCAATAAGTTCCTGGAATTCAGTGATTGTTTCAAACATGGCAATGTCTCCTTACAACCTTTTGCCCGTAAGGAGACCCTGAGATCTTCCCTACGGAGATTTTACATCCAAATTACATCGACAGGGGTCCTCGTCCATCTCAATTTGTTTACTGGTCTGCAAAATTAGATTATTTTTTATCCTTTGAGGTCTTTTTACTGATTATTTCGGAAGAATTTTCATTTCTGGTCATTAATTCTGTTGCCATAAAATATTTTTGTGTTCGGATGATATATTTAAGGGTATAAACTTTTGCTTCCTGTCACTGATCCCTGTTTATCTTTTTATTGTATATGAAGAAACCTGACAGTGCTGCAAGTGCTGTCAGTATCCCGGCTGGATAGGAAATGACAGTCGGGAGTGAGAATCCTTCAGGGGCGAAGAGTATATAAGTACTTGTAACTGCCGTCATGAAAACGGCCGGTATTAATGTTACCCAATAGAATTTTCTGCTTCCTGCCAGGTACACAGTTATTGCCCAGAGAACAAATGTTGCAAGAGTCTGGTTCGACCAGGCGAAATAGCGCCAGATAATATCGAAATTTACAAGTGTCAGCAGGAAGCCTATGGTAAAGAGAGGTATGCTGATAAAAAGTCTGTTTTTTATTGGTCCCTGTTTGAATCTGAGGAAGTCGGCAACGATAAGGCGGGCGCTTCTGAAGGCGGTATCACCCGAGGTTATGGGTGCTGCAACAACTCCAAGAAGGGCGAGCACACCACCGAATTTCCCAAGCAGTGAGTTAGAGATCTCATTAACAAGGAAAGCAGCATTACCCTGATTTTCCGTCATTACGACATTCAGTTCCCTTATGCCACCATAGAATGACATTCCAATGGCAGCCCATATCATGGCTACAACGCCTTCGGTTATCATGGCCCCGTAGAAAACCCTCCGGCCCAGTTTCTCATTTGTAATGCATCGTGCCATCATAGGCGATTGTGTGGAATGAAATCCTGAAATGGCACCGCAAGCGATAGTAATGAACATCATGGGAAAGACCGGGAACTTCTGTGCGTCAACATGAAAATTCCGGAAGTTGGCAGGGCTGAGCTCGGGTATGTCGAAACCTTTTACAAAGAGTGCTGTGATCAATCCCAGTGCCATAAAAATGAGGGCAAATCCGAAAACAGGATATATCCGGCCGATAATCTTATCGATGGGCAGTAAGGTAGCGAGAAGATAATAAATAAAGATAACCCACACCCAGAATGTCATTGACAATGCATCAGGAGTAAGACCTGCAAGTATCTTTGCCGGTCCCATGATGAAGACTGCGCCGACAAGGACCATTAGAACAACGGTAAAGCCCCTGATAAACTGTTTTACACCTTTACCCAGGTAGATACCCACTATTTCGGTTATGCTCACGCCGTTATGCCGGATGGAGAGCATTCCCGAGAAATAATCGTGAACTGCTCCGGCGAATACCGAGCCAAGTATTATCCACAGGAAAGCCACAGGACCCCACATGGCACCTGCAATGGCACCGAAGATAGGACCCAGGCCGGCTATATTGAGAAACTGGATGAGGAAGACTCGCCACCATGGCATCGGAACGTAATCGACGCCGTCGTTGAGTTTGTAAGCCGGTGTCTGCCTGCCCGGATCAACCTTTTCAATTCTTTCTATAAACCGGGAATAGAAAAGATAACCGAGGATAAGAATTCCAATGGCAGTAAAGAAAGTGATCACTTGGTCAGCAGGTCAAAAAAAGTATTATTGTTTTACAGGGCCCCATTCCCTTAGTACGTCGTCCTCGATATAGAGCCATGTGTTTTTGTATATCCACTCTTCCTTAACGGTATTTCCGCTTACCACCCTGTTTATTTTCTGTGGTGTCCCCCATGTGTCGCTTACCATTTCGGAGGTCATGCCTTTCCATATTTTCCCGGCAGCCATCCGGGAAGCCATCTGGGATCCGTATTTCTGTTCCAGATACGAGAATCTGCTACCCTGTTGTCTCTGCTGAACTTCCAGGGGTTCCGGCTCCCTGATAACCGGTTCGGCTTTCACTACCGGGGGCTTCGTTACCACGGCAGGCTCATCCGGTTTGGCATGACGCCTCAGGATGAAACCCTCATAATCTTCAAAAATGACACGATAATAGGTTGTGTCTGTTCCTGTAATTTCCACAACAGATCCTTTTGGGAGGACCATGATCACAGATGTAAGATCATCCTTCGTGCCAAAAAGTCTTGTGGCTGCAGTAGTGGTGGCAGTCAGTTTCAGCTCCTGACCGGAAGGATAATCAGCAGGATGGTCTTCATGTGTTCCGGCACTGAGATCAGAACTGTTTAACGCAGATATAATAAATATTGAGAAAAGGGAAGTTATCAGTTTCTTCATGACCGTTGGTTTTAATCCGGATGTTCAAAAATTGTACCGAATTACAGTATAAATATAATCAAGATTTAATAAAGGTCTGTTTTTTGTTTCCGGAACTCTTCCGGAAAAGGTTCAGAGAACCCTTATCAACATTAATCCGTCTCTTACGGGAAGGATTACAGTCCCGATTCCTTTTTGATCCCTTATCATGTCGTTGAATTCAATTATTCCCCTGGTCTGCGGATCCCTGCTGTGTCTCTCCAGCACTTTCTCTCCCCATAGTATGTTATCGGCCAGAATGAAACTTCCCGGTCTGGTTTTACGTATAATAATATTATAGTACTCCTTATATTCACGCTTGTCGCCATCGATATAAACCAGGTCGAATTTAAGGTCGAGAGAGGGGACAAGATCCTGAGCCCTGCCTGTGAGCTGGATTACTGAATCTTCAAGGCCTGCTTTTTTTAAATATGAACCGGCGAATTCCTTCAACTCGTCATTTTTCTCAACTGTGTATAATTTGCCTCCCGGTTTAAGTCCTTTTGCGAGACATATGGCAGAATAGCCCGTAAAAGTCCCGATTTCGAGAATGAGTGAGGGTTTTATCATTACAGACAGGAATTCGAGAAGCTTACCCTGGAGATGTCCTGTCGACATGTTGGGATTGACAAACCTGATATGGGTCTGCCTGTAGAGGTCTTCAAGCAGCGGATCTTCAGGCGAGGAGTAGTCTGACAAATATTTTTCGATCCACCTGTTCATTGTCATTTGTAGATAAGATACGAAAGCTCTGAAGGTTCAAGAACTTCGTTAGCTATCCCGAGGATCTGGGTTTCTGTAACAGCATCAATTTTTTTGCAAAGATCATTCAGTGTGTCAATCCTGTTTGCTACAAGCAGGCTTTTTCCCATACTCAGCATAAGGCTTTCGTGGTGTTCGTATCCTCTTGCCAGGTATCCTCTTACCTGTGTCTTGGCTTTATGAAGTTTAAGGGTTCCAAGGCTCTCAGTCCTGAGTTTCTTCAGTTCGGAATGAATAATGTCGATGCATTTTTCAAGAACCTGGTTGTCGCAGCCGAAATAGATTGAGAAAACACCTGTGTCATGGTAGGAATTGTAACCCGACTCGACATTATATGCCAGTCCGCGACGTTCACGCAGTGCAATGTTAAGTCGTGAGTTCATCCCCTGTCCGCCCAGAATGTTATTGAGTAGCGACATTGCGGGGCGGCGTTTATCCTTTACGGAAAAGGCAACATTGCCGATCATGCAATGGCTCTGGAAAGTATTTTTATCCTTTGTTACAGATGAACGGGTGTATTTTGTGATCTTCCCGTTATTGGACCTTCGTATTTTTGAAGGGAGGTGTTCAAAGTATTTTTTGAAGAGCTTAAGTGCTGTTTCGTCCGAGATATCGCCTGTTGAGCAGAAAACGATCCTGTTGGTATTATATTTCCCTGATATAAACTTATCGATCTGCTTTTTCGTGAAGGATTTTACCGATTCAGGTGTTCCGAGGATATTTCTTCCCAGCGGCTGCCCCGGAAAAATCATCTCCTCAAATTCATCGAAGATAAGTTCGGCCGGGTTATCGAAATATGAATTTATTTCCTCGATGATAACGTCTTTCTCTTTTGCGATCCCTGAATCGGGGAAGACTGAGTTAAAAGCGATGTCGCTTATCATGTCGACGGCCTTTGCAAAATCTTCTTTCAGTACCGTTGCATGAAGAGCTGTCTCCTCCTTGGTAGTATAGGCATTCAGTTCACCGCCAACTTCATCGAGGCGTGTAAGGATGTAGTAACTACCGTGCCTGCGGGTTCCCTTGAAGAGCATGTGTTCAATAAAATGGGCCATTCCGTGTTCGGCGACGGTTTCATGCCTCGATCCGGTATTGATGATCAGCCCGCAATGTGCGATCATCCCGTTTGTACGGTAGTGGACAAGCCTGATACCATTTTCGAGAGTATGAAGAAGGATATTCATCGGGACCTTAATAACAGGCTGCAAATGTATGACATTACAAGTTCGAATCCAAGGAGGATTGTTCAGAATGAATTATTGTAGCTGTAGTCAGGTTTTCCGTCAATTCAAAAGACCAGGTTAAGAAGATATCACGTTTTATGAAAAGAAACGAATATCTTTAAGCTTTAAAAAAAAAGTCATGAAAGTAGTTTCTATAGATCAGGTTGAAAAGAAGAAAGTCGAGATGGAAGGAGTAAAGGGGGCATGGAAGCAGCTTCCCCTGGGCAGCAGCGATGGTGCCCCTGTATATTCATTAAGGGTTTTTACGGTGGAAGCAGGAGGGAACACTCCCTTTCACAGTCATCCTTATGAGCATATGAATTACGTGATTGAAGGAGAAGGGGTGATTGTAGATGAATATGGCAATGAGAGGCCTGTAAAAGCCGGAGATTTCGCGCTCGTATATCCCGACGAAAAGCATCAGTACAGGAACACTTCAGCCGACAGGGTGTTCAGGATGATTTGCGGTGTTCCGAAGGAATTTGAGTGATCTGTAGTAAGTTAGATCATCATTTTATCCCGAGCATGTCGAGCACTCCGTTTATAAAGGTTAAGGGATGTGCCGGATTCCCGGGGACGAAAAGGTCGATATGGTGATTTTCGGTGAAAGTCCTGTCTATGGCAGGGCTTGTTTCGAAAATGCCGCCGCTGATAGCGTCGGAGCCTGTCAGGATAATGATTTTTGGATCAGGCACGGCTTCCCAGGTTAATTCCAGGGCTTTTACCATGTTTACGGAAACAGGTCCGGTTATTACTATGCCGTCGGCATGGCGCGGAGAGGCAACGAACTCGATCCCGTAGCGTCCCATGTCGAAGTTTACATTTCCGCAGGCCCCAAGTTCCATCTCGCACGAATTGTCTCCCCCTGCCGACACCTGCCTCAGTTTAAGTGAACCTTTGAAGGTCTTTCGGATCTCCTTTCTTACCAGAGTAGCATCGGGTCTTAATGGATGGTCCTCGCCAGGTTTTATTATAAGGGCTTTTCTGTCGTTTACGGCTATGCGATAGTCGTTGGTAAATCTTATCCTGCCGGGTTTCATGAATTCACATTCCCTGCAGAAAACGCACTTTCCCAGATCCATCGCGCCTGACTTACCATCGATGGCATGAACAGGGCACAATGCCGCCAATTCTTTTATCTCTTCGACAGTAATGACAGGCGATATTACCGGGCGTCCTCTGAAGCGTGGCGAAACAAGCTGTGTCCGCAGATTTATCACAGCCTGCTGTCCGTGACTTTTGAGTGCTTTTAATTCTTTCAGCATAGCTCGCTTTGTTTGAAATTATCACAGATCATGCCCGCAATAGCTGAGGTTGAAACTCTTGTTGCAGACCGGGAAATCAGAAATTTCCTGATTTCTTACGGCCAGAGCCAGGGCTGTCCAGTTATGCATCGAAGGATCCTTCACCCTGTAGTGGCTTAGCTTTCCGTCATTACCGGTCATTGCAATGTGGCATATCTCTCCTCTCCAGCCTTCAACCAGTGAAATAGAAAAGGTGTCAGGTTTTGGTTTATAGTCATAAACAGGCCGGGAAGAGCCGCGTTTATCCATTTTTGTCCATTCGGTTATAAGCTCCTTTATCAGGGTCATTGACTGAAAGGCTTCCAGATTACGTATCATTCCCCTTGCAAGCACATCACCGGTATCGAGGACTATTGGCCTGAAATTGATGGCGGAGTAATACTGGAAGGGGTGGGTTTTTCTTATGTCTCTTACAATTCCGCACATACGTGCAGATGGACCTGTGACTCCAGCCAGGAAGCCCTGTTTCCTGGTCAGCGTACCTATCTCATCGAAACGGCCCAGAACACTCGGTGAGGAGTAGATACTGTCGGTGATCTCCCTGAAACGTCTGCCCGTATCCTCAAGAAGATTCAGTATTTCGTGTGCAATATCATCGTTAAGAGGATAATTTGTACCTCCCGGCCTTACAAGACCTTTCCCGAATCGGTTTCCGCACCATAGCTGTGTGGTGTTAATGACCTGGGTCCGTAATGCCTCGCATACAACCTGGCCTGTCTGGTATGCAACATCACCGCATAAGGCAGCAGTGTCGCCGATATGTATAGCAAGCCTTTCCATTTCGAGGGCAATGCATCTTTCTGCCTTTAGATCAGCGCTAATTTCGATCCCGGCCAGCGATTCAACAAGCTGCGAATGTGCGAGTGCATGACCCACTGCCGTGTCGCCTGCAACAGATTCCGAAAGTATTGCTCTCTGAAGTCCGTTATCCGAGGTAGTAAAAAGTGTTTCAACTCCCCGGTGCTGGTACCCGAGCTGAATCTCGAGATGAAGAACTTTCTCTCCGTTACAGATGAACCTGAAATGTCCGGGTTCAATCACCCCTGCATGAACAGGACCTACTCCCACTTCATGTAATTCCTCGCCGCCGATACTGTAAAAAGGGTATGTGTCAATTGTGTTTTTCCTGTTATGACGGTCGCAGGGGTAACGCAGAGGCTTCATCCAGGGGTGTCCTTCAAAAGCAACACCATGGTTTTCATGTATCTCTCTTTCAAAGATATGCATTGCCGGATGCAATGCACTCAGCGATTTTAAGACCGCTGTTTCAACTGCAACTTCATGGGCACAGACTTCTATGCTGTTATCAGCATCCTTAGCCATGAAGCAGTATAGGATAAGGTTTTTCCCGGACCTGACTCCGTGATATGACAGACAATGATTTTGCTCATCATTCAGCAGGTCCGCAACATGTTCATAAAATGCCTCATAATCAAGCAGGGGGATATCCTTCAGGTCTGCAGCAGGGCCGTTGTTTTTAAGGGATAGTCTTTTAATCCTTTCCATTTCTTATGTTTTACAGAAATAGCTGAATGCTGCCGTTTATAAGGTCAGTAAGGACCTGCGGCTGGTAAAAACATAATCCTGCGACTATGGAAAGCAGGATGAACTGGCTGATACTTTCAACAGGACTTACTGAGGTAGCTGTCAGCTGCCCTGTGTCGCTGCGGGGATCGGAAAAAATAATATGCATAAAGCGTGTACTCATGGCGTATATTATGAAACAGAGCAGGATTATCACCATTGCCAGGATAATCCACTGGCCGTTGAAGACCAGGGAACGGAATATCATTATTTCGCTGATAAACAGTCCTGAAGGAGGTATGGCCAGGATGAAGATCATTCCCAGCAGCAGTACCATGGCACCTGCAGGGTAGAGTGACATATATCTTCCGCAGTCATCAAGGCGGAAAGTCCGGAGAATTCTTGAAAGCTGCCCCATCTGGTAGAAGAGACTCGATTTTGTCAGTGAATGCAGAAAAAGAAGCAGGAAAGCCCCGTAATAACCAGCCCCTCCGGCCCCGATGGCAGTGGCAATGAGTCCCATGTTCTCAAGACTTGAATAGGCGAGCATCCGTTTAAGGTGCCTGGCTTTAAGCATATAGCCTGCCGACACAAGCAAAGACAGAACACCTGACAAAATGAGAACATGGTTCATGAAACCGAGTATCGATGATGATGAGAACAGGGTGTAGACTCTGAAGATTGAAAGAAAACCAACGTTCATGAGGGTTGTCGAGATCAATGCGCTGACTGGTGGAGGTGCAACGGAATGAGCGTCTATAGTAACGGTATGCATCGGGAATAAGCCCATTTTTGTGCTGAAACCGACAAGGACAAAAATAAAGGCTATCTTCAGGTATAAGGGATCAGCCTGGTTTATTATACCTCCAAGTGTTTCGAAGGAGAGGTTTGCGGCATCGCCACGCCCGTAGATAAAGCTCATGAACAGTATCCCGAGATACGCAATGGCAATACCGGTGGAACAAATGAAGACGTATTTCCATGTCGCTTCAAGTGACGCCTCGGTCCTGTCGTGATAGATGAGTGCTGCCACGGCAAGGGTTGTGGCTTCGACAAATATCCAAAGTATTGTCATCCCGTTAGCAAGGTACGCTCCTGCCATAAAGGTCATTAGCAATATCATGGCCACATGATAGATAGTATGTTTTTTTATTTCTTCACCGGAAGTATAAATAAACCCATGATAAAATGTAGGAAGAGAGAGCAATGCAAGAATGGCCAGCAACAGTAACCCGGCGCTGCTGAAAGTGAAGTAACTGAGTTCGGTATCATTAAGTTTCGTCCATCCATATATTGTAAAGCCAATCAGGATAAGGGCATATATGGACGAAAATATCATTGTGGCAATCTTGTTCCTGAAGAGGAGGATCAGGAGACTTAAAAAGACCGATGCTGAAAAGAAAAGCAGAACCATTTTATGTCAGTCTTTAAGTATTGTGAGTTCATTTGTCCGGGGTTTCAGACGAAGACCGAAGAAACCAAGGATCAGCACTCCTACGAAAATGTCCAGTAATATACCGATGTTGATAAGCATGGGCATTTCGTTTCCCACGGCCAGCGAGAACAGGAAAACTGCGTTTTCAATTATCAGGAAACCTGTGAGGTGTGAAATGATAAGCTTATGTGTAACTATAAGGAGCAGCCCGGTAAAAAGAGTAAAGAGTGCAACAGCCATAAAGATGGTGTTGATATAAGGATTTGGAATCGAATTTGCGACAGTGACGCTTATCAGCAGACCTGCGATAAGGAATAACAGCTGGTAAAACCCCGGCATAGCCTGACGATGCACCTTTTCAACTCCTGAACGTTTTGTTATCCTGAACAGAAGCCAGGGTACAAGGATGCTCTTGATCAGCAGGGTTTCGGCAGAGATGAAGAGCAGGTTGCCGGTGTTGATCTCTGAAAGCTCGAAGACTGCAATTCCTCCCAGCAGCAGTCCCTGGAGGGCAAGCATATTTATATAGATGATAAGTCTCTCCGCCGAGGCAAAATATATCAGGGTGACTGCGAACAATATTATCAGGTAGTTTAGCATGTCAGTTCACTACATTAATTTCTTTGTTATAATAAGTGTCACCACAAATGCTATCATTGCAATTGCCGAAATGGTTAAAAGGTACTTTGGATTCTTGTTCATTTTGTTTCTTGCCCTGAATGATTCCAAAAGTCCTATAGCTATGGCAAATACAACCTGTATAAGCATGAACAGTGCTGACTGGAGAAGAAAATGCCATCCGGCCGGCACTATTGAATTAAAGATCAGCGACCCGAAAATTGCGAACTTAAGATATGTCCCGATGTGGATAAGAGCTTTGTCGAATCCGCTGTTATCGAGTATCATAACTTCATGGATCATTGTCAGTTCCAGATGTGTTTTCGGATCATCAACAGGAACCCTGCTTGTTTCCACCATGGCTATCTGCACCAGAAGGAAGCATCCTATTATGCTGTATATCAATGCATAATCGCTTTCTGATACATAAAAATGCGGGAAAATATCAGAAAAAGAAGTATATCCCGTAAACATGGCAAAAGCAGCCAGAAGTATGAAAAAAGCAGGTTCGATGAGCATTGAGAAGAATGCTTCACGATTTGCTCCCATTCCCTCAAAACTGCTTCCTGTATCGAGGGCTCCGATTATAGAAAAGAAACGGCCCATTGCAAGAATGTAGGCAAAGAAAATAAAGTCGCCTTCAAATGAAAGCGGCGCTGCATTCCCGGCAAAAGGGATCAGCAGTGAGGCACAAAGAATTGCAGAAAGGGTTATCGAAGGTGCTATCCTGAAGATGATGCCGGTTGTCGGGCTGAAGATACTGCCTTTTTTCAGCAGGACCCTCAGATCTTTCATCGGCTGAAATATTCCGGGTCCTTTTCTTCCCGATGCAATGTTTTTGGTTCTCAGTATTATACCTGGGAAAAAGAAAGCTGTAAGCAATATGAAAACTATTCCCGTCATCTCATATAATCTTAAAGAATGTCAACAGGAAAATCAATAAAATAAAAACGAAAGCATAAAGTATGTAATGTCGTATTTCCCCGGTCTGCATCACGGCAATTTTCTTAAGAATTGCCGAAAGCCAGTTCACAGGCCTGTCGATGAGAACTTTTTTAAAAGCATCCTCGCTGTGTGATTCAAAACTCCGTTCACCCGGGAATATTTCTTCTTCACGGATATCTTCCATGATTTTCTTTGTTCTCAGAAGCGGTTTAGCCAGGTGATTGTAATTATAGGAGTACGATGAGGCAGTATATTGTTGTTTATATGAACCGGCAGTGTAACCGCAGCCCCATGTAGGGCCTTCTTCAACTTTTTTTGTTTTAAGGTGAAAATGCCTTGTTAACAGGATCAATGCTGACAATATCACGAAGATACCGGCAATAATGCTTATCTGAGTCAGGGCTGTAAGAGAGGGCAATGACAGTAAATCGGACATATTGAGTGCGAAAATGTCTGATACAAAAACGGATACAGGTTTAACGAAGAGGAGCGAGGCAAGGCCTATCATCAGGATAAAGAACGTTGTAATTGCCTGGGGTATAAGCATCGATTTACTAACTTCTTGAGCTGCAGAAGCCTTTTCCGATCTGGGCTCGCCAAGGAATACTATTCCGAATGCCTTGGTAAAGCAAAAAACAGCGAGACCCCCTATAAGAACAAGACCTGAAATGGAGAGAAGCAAAATAACAGCCTGATTAAGTCCGGCTTCAGGCAGGCTCCTGAACATTCCCATGTAAATGAGGTATTCGGAAATGAACCCGTTGAAAGGAGGAAGGCCGCATATAGCCAGTGATCCTGTAAGAAAGAGTATGGCAGTATAGGGCATCCTTTTCATCAGCCCACCCATCTGCTCAATATTTCGTGTGTGTGTGGCACTGTAAACCGATCCTGCATTAAAAAAAAGAAGCGATTTGAACAATGAATGGTTAAGCACATGCAGCAGGCCTCCACTGAATCCCAGGAGACTCATGAGCACGTTGCCCTCTGCCAGACCTATCATTCCAATGCCCAGGCCTGTGCCGATGATACCTATATTTTCTATGCTGTGATATGCGAGCAGGCTTTTAAGGTCATGTTGCATTATAGCCATCATTACTCCAAAAAGGCCTGATATGATTGAAACGGCCAGAAGAAGAACTCCGATTACCATAAGATCATGCTGAACACTTACCAGCACTCTTACAATACCATATATACCCATTTTTATCATTACTCCCGACATAACTCCCGAGACGTGTGACGGGGCTGCCGGGTGTGCCTGAGGCAGCCAGGTGTGAAGAGGAACAAATCCTGCCTTTATCCCGAAGCCTGTGAAGAAAAGCAGAAAGAGCAGGATATTGGAATGGGTTGAAAAATAACCTTTAAGTGCATCGAAGCTCATTTCTCCGGTGGCTTTTTCCACTATCAGGAAACTTATCAGGATGAAGAACATGCCTGTATGCATCTGGATAAGATAACTGATACCTGTTTTCATTGTCAGCCTGTCGCCTGCCTCGAAGGTCACAAGGAGAAATGATGAGAGGGCCATTATTTCCCAGGCTATGAGAAAGCCTGTGCCGTTGCGTATCATGACGACCAATATCATCGACAGGTAAAGCCATAGGTATGAAAAATAATGTATTGAAAACCGGAGGGGCTTTATATCGCGTGTGTACGATTTCAGATAGTCCTTTGCATAGAGGAAGCCGACAAGTACAGTCAGATTAACCACCAGGATGAAAAAAGCTGAGAGTCTGTCGACGATAAGGGTTATTCCTGTCAGCCGTGTAAAGAGATACGATTCAATGGAGCAAACCTTTTCGTCGCTGGTAAAAGCTTCCAGTGCCCAGAATGAAGTAAGGATAATACCTGCAGCAAGAAGCAGAAGAGTAAATGAATACCTGGTGGATGCCGGCAGGGCAAATACCAGGAAGGAGAGCAGGATAATTATCAATAACACGACAGAAGCTTCCATTCTATGAGTCTAATGCGTTTGAGATGAGCGAAATGGATTCGAAAAATTAAGCCGGCAAGTTTATTTCGGGAGGCAAATGTATAAAATTTATCAAAGGTCGTTACAGACTTCTTAAAAAAGATTTATTAACTGCCATTTGAAGTGACCTTACCTTAATAGTCCGTAATTTAAAACCGGTCCTTTGGCTAACGGGCTTTTTACAGTTCTTTTTAAATATTTGTCACAGAACCTTTTTCGGAAAACAAAAAATGACTGAAGGATTTCTTTCAGGTCTTTAAAAAATTAACTTTACACAACCGGTCTATAATCCGGGCTATTAACCCACCATGCAAGGAATATGAGCAAGACCATTGATTCTTCAGCTGACCAGAGATTCACTTCGAGGCTCGGACTTATAATGAGTGCCCTCGGCATTGCGGTAGGTACCGGTAATATATGGAGGTTCCCCAGGATTGCTGCACAGAGCGGAGGTGATACAGGAGCCGGAGCTTTTCTGATAGCATGGCTGATCTTTCTGTTTCTGTGGAGTATCCCCCTTATAATAGCCGAATATGCGTCGGGTCGCAAGCACAGGTCGAGTGTAATCGGCACTTTCATTAAAAGTATGGGGTCGCGTTTTACCTGGATAGGGTCTTTTGTCGCTTTCGTCCCCCTGGCTATAACATTCTTCTACAGTGTCGTTGTCGGATGGTGCATATATTATTTTATATATATGGCCACTCATTCCCTGCCCGATAATTTTGAGTCGGCGATGTCGGTATGGAATAATTATCAGGCAAGCGTCTGGCCCGTCATTACCCATATTGCAGCCGTCTTTATCGGAGCGCTTGTTATATGGAAAGGCATTAAGTCTATAGAAAAGGTGAACAAGTTCCTGATACCTTCACTGTTGCTTATAGTGGTTATCTGCGTGATAAGAGCTATTACATTGCCGGGTGCAGGAGCCGGTCTGGCATATCTTTTCAGGCCTGACCTCAGCCAACTGGGAGATCCTAAGATTTGGCTCGATGCACTGACCCAGAATGCATGGGATACAGGTGCCGGCTGGGGGCTCTTCCTTACATATGCGGCATACATGAAAAAGGAACATGGGGCCGTGAGCAATGCTTTCCTCACAGGCATTGGCAACAACACAGTATCACTGCTGGCAGGCATAATGATCTTCGGGACGGTCTTTGCTGTACTAAAAAACGAAATGGGGATGAACGATGCCCAGGTGCTTGAAATTATGAAATCCAGTGGTCCGGCTTCCACAGGTCTCACTTTCATCTGGATGCCACAGCTCTTCAACAGGATGTTTGGAGGAGGTATTCTCTCAATACTTTTCTTTCTCGGACTGACATTTGCCGGTTTTTCATCATTGATCGCGATGCTGGAACTGCCTGCAAGGGTAATGGTGGATACAGGTATGAAGAGGAACAGGGCTATACTGCTGATAGTGGTGGTTGTCATCCTGTTTGGCATTCCTTCAGCGCGAAGTCTTAATTTCCTGAGCAATCAGGATTTTGTATGGGGTGTGGGATTGATGATATCAGGTGCATTGATAGCTGCAATGATAATAAAGCAGGGGCCGGAGCATATCAGAGCTGAGCTTAACCTTTCCGGTGATGACAGAAAACTCGGGAGGTGGTGGCATTACATCATAAAATGGTTCATCCCTGTTGCAGCCGGAGTCCTTCTCATCTGGTGGCTTGCACAGTCATTTGTGCCTGGCGAATGGTTCAATCCCTTCAGCCAGTTCTCATTTATGACATGTATCTTTCAGTGGAGCGTTGTCCTGGCAATACTGATAATATTCAACCGCAGGATAACCAGGTTGTTTATCTGATCAGACTGGAATTTCACGACCTCCCGGAATGCCTTTTTAGTTTTCAGGTTCTCATATTGGGGCATTAATGGGTTAAGGTCTGTTCCGGTTTTTGTTAGTTACCATTCAATTATGCATAGTTGACCAATTCTGGTCAGAATTCTATTCTCAATGTGAATATTGCCCAGCCTTTCTTAAGGGCAATTCCATTCAAGCTCCAATGTCCCAACGGCGGAAATACAGACTCTGACGAACAATCGGCAGCGTTTTAAATTCTATTTCTTCCATCTGAGACTGGTTAAGAGGTGAAAATTCGGAAGCGATATTTATGTTTTCCTCAATTTGTGCCACGCTGTCAACGCCAATTATTGATGTACTTACCGGCAGGCTCATGTTATACGTAAGTGCTTCTTTTATTGAAATAGTACCCGGCTTTGAAGTTCGTAAGCGGGCATCGGTCTGTTCTTCCAGTGGAGGTGGCGTCCAGCTTGAAAGTAAGCGGCTGCGGGTGGTAACTTTCATGCCGATAATGGCAATTCCTTGTTTTTGTGCTTCAGGCAGCAGGTAATTTTTAAAACTCAGATAGTGAATATCGGCAGCATTTAGCGCCATTAAAATTGAATCGAACGGATACCGTTTAATAGCTTCCAGCAAAACCAGTGGTTCGAAGTGACCGGTAATTCCAATGTACCCGATCATTCCTTCAGCTTTAGCTTTTTCCATGGCTTTAATGGCGCCGTTTGCAGCAAAAATCTGGTCTATCTGATCTTTCCTCTGCACGTTGTGCAATTGCCATGTGTTTATGTAGTCTGTCTGGAGATTCTTCAGGCTCTCTTCGAGCAAACGCATCGAGCCGTCATAGGTTCGATCATGGGTTTTGGTTGAAAGCCAGACTTCATTACGCCGGGTTTTCATTACACGACCAATGTTTAATTGACTAACTCCCCTTCCGTAGGATGCAGCAGTGTCGATATAATTAATACCCAGATCTATAGCACGGTTAATGATTTTTTCAGACTCTTCTTCCCTTCCCTTGATTTCCAGGGTAGCCTGTCCGCCCAGGCTTAAAACTCCTACTTTATAACCTGTTTTTCCCAACGACCGGGTAGGCATGGCACTGTATGTAACAGGATTGAACGGATGGTGATTGTTTTTCTTTGCCTGTACCGGATTGTACGCTTCGTCTGACACTAAGGAATTTCCAACAGTTACCGAGGCTGCCGCAGCCAGCCCGGTTCCAAGAAAAGTTCTGCGATTAATGTTTTTCTTTCCCATAGCCCGGTTTTTATTGTTTAACTTTCAAATTGGATATCTCATAAACAAGATACTTATACAAAATGTTTCCGGATTCATAATATTTTT
>JAFGXX010000173.1 GCA_016936435.1 Bacteroidales bacterium | reverse complement strand
TTGCAAATGTGCTGCAATGTGGGCCGAGTTTTAAAATTTTTGCGCGAGGGCAAGTCCCGATAAAAAGAACCAAATTTATTGTTATGATTAAATTGTCAAGGTCGCAGAATTTTGTCACCATGCAATTAACTGTCATGTTTATAGCGGTTTGCCCATAATAGCCCGGCAATAAGGGGAGGTTCCCGCAAGGCAGGCCAGGTAGTGTTTCCCGACCTGTCACGTCTTTGACCCTGACCGACCGGGGGAGCCTCGTGGGGTGAAGGATTTTTCCATTTAAAGCTAACTCCCTTCCAACAGTAACCAAAATGCCGGTTTTCACCTGTTAAAGCCTTATCGGACCATGTAAATGCAACTTCTGCCGGATTTTGATAAGATCAGCCTTCCTGTTAAGCCCTCAAAATGTAAGGCCCCGACAAAGCACCGCCGCGTCAGTCACATGTGCCTCTTAATGCCCGCCAGAATCCCCCTTATCATCCCCGCACATGCCCGACTTCGACTTTTCCGGCTTGTAATTTATGCAAATCCGGCGAACCTTTCAGCTTCCTTCAGCTTTAATAGTTAACCATAGCTCAGAACAATGACACCATTCTCCCCTGATACCACAGAAAAAAAAAGTCCAGGCTGCCAGCAGGCAGGAAGGATAACCGACAGCAAACTTTTCATGAATATGCACAATTCACTCTCCCCCTTAAATGAATTTTGTAAATCATTTCCCGCCTCAGGCAAAGTGCTGTTTTGTGAAGATTTTGTTTAACTTTGAACTTACGGACTTAAAAGGGCTCTGTGAAATACTTTTCCGGCATCATCTTTAAATAAGAAAATATGAATTATAAATTACTGTGTATCCTGCTTGCAGCAGGAACTCTTCTTTTTACCGCCTGTAACGACGAAGAATCATGGAATCCGTCCAACCGGGACAACCTTATTTCACTAAACTACCCTGAAAACTTCTATGCGGCTTTCAAAAATGTGTACCATTATGCAAACTCTATGGATGGGAAACTCCTGGCATCAAAAGAACTCAGTGTTTCCGGAAATGACTTTTTCGAGGTAAGCAGGGCTGAAAACGGTGCCTATAACAGGTTTGACCTGACGAGAGCTTATATACAGGAATCCGGCAATAAAAAATATATTTCACTGTCTACATATATTGGCATTTTACCATTTTCAAAAGACTATGACCTGACTTATCAGCCATCAATACCCATCGGACCAGCTATTGTTAAATTTACAAATGTGCCTCCCTATACTTCTTTTATTATAAGCAGTGCAAAAAGCACAACAAATTATGGCGACCTGAATACCCGGACATATTATTTTAACTTGTACGATAATCTGCCACGTTGCATTTTCATAACATTAAACACACCATCGGGCAGTCTATATAAATTTGTTGATAACCTCGTCCCGGATCAGACAACGACAATAAGCCTGGCTGACATGAACAATATTTACACTTCAGGCACTGTTAACTTTGACAAAAAATCCTTCAACTCATTCCATATAGAGTTTGGAAGGTACTATACCAATGATTTTACAAGTCCTCATTTTTATCTCTTTGACACGGAGTTCGCTGCTCCTCCTGCTTCACTCAGCATTCCTTCATTATTTCTGGCAAACAAATATTCCAGAACGGAGCTGACAGGTTTTCATAATGAACCCGGTTATCCTGCTGATAAAGAATCCATATGCCTGGTTTATTCCTCAACACCACCGGTCCATGCCAGCCTCATGGACGGAGAGTTATATCTGCCGGATAAATATTTTTACAATAATTTTAAATATGACTTTTCATCAGACCAGATCGTACATCTTGTTTCATTCTCCTGGTCGCATTCCTCTGATTTTCTAAATGCCAATGGGTTCAGGGTATCCTGGACAGTTTATGTTTCTCCTTCTATACGTGAATTCTATATTCCCGCAATACCAGAATCAATTCTGAAATCTATTGAAGACCATCATGGTATATCCGATCTGTATATTGAAGGTATGAGAATGGGCAACTCAGTACTGTCGTGGAGTTCACGCACAAACGATTTTGACGATTATATGGAAAGATATTTTCTGGGGTCAGGAGGAACAGCTCCCAATGATGAATTCAGACATCTGGTCTTTTACAATACCGACACCAAAAACAATTCATCTGTTAGCAGCCCGGGAACGGGATATGACCCTCATGAGAAAATCCGGTGGTAAAATTAACGCGACTTCCGTACAAAGATAAAATCGCCTCCTTCATCTCCTGTATCCTGGATGATACCGTACTGCGGGGTATTGGGGCTGTTATTCAATACAGCCTCCCTGAAGCTGGTAAATAAATCCTGTGAAGAAAGATAAGTTTCCGTATTTTCCCGCAGGCGCCTGTTCAGGTATTCCAGGAAAACACTCTTGTCGGGAACTTCGGTCATCATACCACTTGTCATCGCTTTCCGGCTTGGCAACTCATACAGCTTCTCAATGCTCTGCGGAGCATCGCTGAATGCCTTCCTGGTCTTAAAGATACTTCCGCTGAAACAGGCATCAGCAATAAGAAGTGTGTGTTTTGAAGGAATGCTTTTTATCAGATCCTGAATTGTGGAATTATATATCCAGAAAGCGGTATTCGATCTTCCGGCATCAGCAGGCAACCAGTATCCCAGCTTCTTCTTATTATCCCACAATCCGTGTCCCGCGTAGAAAATGAGCAAATTGTCATCACGCGTGATCTTCTTTGAGATTTCATCAAAGGCTATTATGATCTCCGATCTGCCTGGATTTTTCAGGAAAATGATATTTTCAGGATCGAATGAATAGAAGGTTGTGATGGTAGTGTATAACCCTTCTGCGTCGGAAACAGGATTATCAAGGCTCACTATGCCCGGATCCTTATAATCATTTATACCTATCAGCAATGCAAAATATTTACCGCCTGAATTTCCCGGATCTGAAGACTCTCCAAAATCCGCTTCAGGTGTGTCGGACCGCAGGACTGAAAACAGCATTTCTGTCTTGTTTTTAAACACATCACCGGCCGCTAACGAAACCCGGGTAATTCCTTTATCCAGATCCATCCTGAAGACGAAATGGCCGTTCTCATTCAGCTCCACCGGCAGATCATTAATGAAAAGGTCTGAAATTCCGCTTTCATCATGAACGCTTCCTTCAATAATGATCCCCGGATTTCTTGTAGAGGCATAATTGTTCCGGTTGAGAACAGGTGAAATTATCGTGATTGCAGGAGGAGTTAAATCCCTGAAATTTTTTTCAGACGGTTTATCCGCACTGACAACATTTTCTTTCGTTTGCTTCTCCAAATGTTCTTTCAGCATCCGGATTATCTCCGGTATCACTTTCTCAGCACTTTTTTGAATGGCATCAATGCCTGCGTGATCAAATCCCAGGCCGGCTCCCTTAATCCCTGTAAATGTCTTCTCATCTGCTTTCTGACTGCCCGGAGTTTTAACACTTGCAAGAATGTCGGCAAAGCTTGTGTAGATACCCATGGATTCAGATCCCCTGCGCGTTGATACTTTTAATCCGACGATCACGTCTCCTTCGTCAGTCCCGCCGGTGATAATATATCCTTCATCCGGAAGAGCTTCTTTTAAAGCCGGAGTGAGAACAGGTATCTCTAATTTTTCCCCAAGGTTCTTTTCCTCTGAAATAATACTTACTACCTTCTGGCAATTTGCTGATGAGAATGGTAATACCAGTAACAGTGATGCAAGTACTATTTTCTGCGGGATAATCATTTTATACGTTTGTCTATCTCTTCTTTTATTGCTGCAGCCTTACGGAAATCTTTGGCATCTACGGCTTCCTGCTTCATTTTTTCAAGCTCCTCAACAGAATACCACGAAAGAGGCTTTTCCTCTGTCGTAGGAGCCTTTACCGTTTCAGGCTGGGGAATGACTGATCTGGCGGGTTCAGGAGAAACAGCTTCCTTCGGGGGAACTGTCTTTTCAGGAACAGGAGTAACCGGCTTAACAGTCATTGGAGTAGCGCCTGTGCCACCTTTGCCCTGATACCTGGCAAAAAACTGGTCGAGTCCCTTGTTTATTGAATACCGGAATGCTCTTTCCCATCGTACTCTGGCTGGAGTAAGTAAAGGGATCAAAGTTGCCAGATAAGCAACAGGCATTGCCAGACCACCTACCATCATGATATCAGGATCATTGACCAG
>JAFGXX010000172.1 GCA_016936435.1 Bacteroidales bacterium | reverse complement strand
TCGTCGGCTAAAAAGCACGTCAGCAACCTGAAATAAAAGAATATATCATTGATATAAAGGGGGCCCCTAAAGCCCCTTTTTTATTTTTTGCTCAGGCAATTATACGATGACTACTATTTTTCCTATCTTTATTCCCGGAATAAAATTATCGCTGTATGTCATTGAAAATTACCGACTGGGCTGTCGAAGAGAGACCCAGGGAAAAGCTTATCAACAAAGGAACATCGAGCCTGAGCAATGCTGAATTGCTTGGGATCCTTATCAGTTCGGGTAAAAAAGGCAAGTCGGCTGTCGACCTTGGACGTGAACTGCTGGGAATGGTAAATAACAACCTTAACAGTCTTGGCAAACTCACAATTGCCGAGCTCAGAAAACTTAAAGGCATCGGTCCGGCACGTGCTGTAACGATAGCTGCAGCGCTCGAACTGGGGCGCCGGAGAAAACTTGAAGAAGCTGAAGAGGTTATCCAGATCAGGAGTTCGGGTGATGTTGCTGGCATCTTTCAGCCACTGCTGTCGGATCTTCCCCACGAAGAATTCTGGGCTCTCTTCCTGAACCGGTCTAATAGAGTAATAACCAGAATGAAACTAAGCCAGGGAGGTATCAGCGGTACTGTTACCGATGTGAGGATGATCATGAAACAGGCCATCGAAAGCCTGGCCTCGGGTATTATAGTCTGCCATAACCACCCCTCCGGGAACCTGAATCCCAGCGAATCGGATACAAAAATAACCAATAAGATTAAAGATGCCGGAAACATGATCGACATCCAGCTTCTTGATCATATTATCATCTCCGGGAAAGAATACTACAGCTTTGCCGATAACGGGTTGATGTGATACATGCAATCGTGCAATCTTGCAATCGTGCAATCGTGCAATCGTGCAATCTTGCGATCATGAAATCGTGCAGTCATTCCAGCCTCCTGACCTTTCCCTTGTCAGTACACTCCGCCAGTAATGTGGAAATATCCTTCCCCAGTAGCGGATGTATAAATCCAGATGCAATTTCGTTGAGGGGTTCAAGCACAAACTTCCGCTCTTGGATTTTTTGATGAGGTAGCACCAGAGATCTTGTTTTTATGATCCTGTTTCCGTAAAATAATATGTCAATGTCGATGATCCTCGATGAATAGCCACTGTCATTCCTTAACCTTCCCATACCGGCCTCTATCATCAGTATCCTCCCAAGCAGGCCTGATGCATTAAGTTTTGTCTCAACTTCAACAGCCATATTCAGAAATAGTTCCTCGCTGCTGAAGCCCCAGGGCTCTGTCTCCCACACCGATGAAGAAGCGGAAACCACTCCGATATGAAGTTTTATAAGGTCAAGGGCTGTTTTCAGATTTTTTGCCCTGTCACCCAGGTTTGAACCTATACCAAGAAAGACATTTTTCATTTCACCCGACTCGGGTTTAAAAATACTAAATTATAAGGCCAGAAGCATCATGTGGAATCGTTTTTATATATTTACGGATTCATTATTAAAGTGTTATCCCATGAAAAATTTCCTTATTTATACACTTGCCACAATAACAGGTATTATTCTGGCTTCTCTGCTCTTTTTTGTTATTATGATTTCAAGCCTGAGCATAATGGTGGCTTCGGGTAACAAGCCTGTTTCAATATCGGAGAATTCGGTGCTTGTCCTGAATGCCGGGGTGACAATACCCGACCGCACCGACACTAATCCGTTCAGCGGATTCGACATAATGAACATGACGGTAACTCAGGCAGCAGGTCTGAACGATATTATCCATAACCTGGAAAAAGCAGCTGAAGACGAAAAAATTAAAGGAGTACTTATTGAAAACGGCCTTAGCTCTTCGGGCTGGGCGACAACAGAAGAAGTCAGGAATGCTCTGCAGAAATTCCGTGACGAAAGCGGCAAATTTGTCATAGCATATTCCGACTATTTACTTCTGCAGGAAGGCTATTATCTTTCATCCGTAGCTGAAAAAATATACATCAATCCTTCATCTACCATAGATTTCAAGGGACTTAGCGGTGAAGTCATGTTCTATAAAAAAGCTCTCGAAAAAGCTGGTATCGAAGTTCAGGTGGTCCGCCATGGTAAATTCAAAGGCGCTGTCGAACCCTTCATGCTTGAGAAGCTGAGTGATGAGAACAGGGCACAGATAAAAGACTATGTCGGATCCATCTGGGATCACACCGTGAAAATGATTTCGGAATCGAGAGATATACCTGTGAGCCACCTGAACAAAATTGCCGACGATCTTACAGGTTATATCTCAACGGGAGCTCTTGAAAGCAGGCTGGTGGACGGACTCATTTACCGTGATCAGCTATACGACAGCATCAAGATCAGATCAGGACTGACGACCGACGATAAAATTAACCTTGTGCCGATGGCTAAATACACAAAGGTTCCCGGAAAAAAGAAGAATATTTCTGCAAAAAACAAGATATCGGTAATATATGCTTCCGGATCTATCGTTATGGGGAAAGGAAGTGAATACAACATCGGCGGAAACAACTTTGGCGATATTATCCGCAGGGAGCGCAAGGACAGCACGGTGAAAGCCATTGTGCTAAGGGTCAACTCTCCGGGTGGAAATGCAATCGCATCAGAGATCATCTGGAGAGAACTCAAACTGGCGGCACAGGAAAAACCTGTTGTGATCTCAATGGGTAACTACGCTGCATCGGGAGGCTACTTCATATCTGCACCCGGAACGAAGATCTATACCAACCCTACAACCTTAACAGGATCTATTGGTGTATTCGGGCTGATACCAAATGCAGGGAAACTGCTTGAACAGAAAATAGGCATCTTCACTGAGACAGTCAATACCAATGAGAATTCGGATTTCCCTTCACTTTACAGACCTCTTGAACTATATGAAAAAAACACCATGCAACTGAGCATAGAAAAGTTCTATTCCGATTTTGTCGGGAAAGTGGCAGAAGGGAGGAATAAGACAACAGAGTCGGTCGACAGCATTGCCCAGGGAAGGGTCTGGAGCGGGGTCAGGGCGCTCGACCTCGGGTTGGCCGATGAACAGGGCGGACTCGACGAAGCGATAAAAGGTGCTGCTCTCCTGGCAGGCCTCGACTCTACATATATGGTAAAAGAGCTGCCTTCAATTCAGGATCCATATACAAAACTTCTTAACCAGCTTTCCGGCAACGTTAAGATGAAACTCCTGAAAAAAGAACTCGGGGAATATTTCCGCTTCTTTAACGAAATAAGTGAAATAAGCGACATTACAGGGATTCAGGCCCGGATGCCTTATATTATCGACATCAACTGACCGATGGTCAAAAGGAGAACTATATTTCTCTACCCTTTTTCACTTGTTTACTGGTTTATTACCGCAGTAAGGAATTTCCTGTACGATTTTTCTGTTTTAAGATCTCATGAATTCAGCTTTCCGGTAATTTGTGTCGGAAACCTTGCCGTGGGAGGCACAGGCAAAACCCCTCATACTGAATATCTTGCAAGCCTTCTCAGCAGGCATTTCAGTGTTGCAGTGCTGAGCAGAGGCTATAAAAGAAAAAGCAAAGGGTTCAGGTATGTAAGCGCTGAGTCAAATCCTGCAGAATCGGGTGACGAGCCATATCAGATAGCAGCCAAATTCCCCGGCATCACGGTCGCTGTTGACGGCAACAGGGTTCGCGGGGTACGAAAACTGCTTCAGGAAAAGCCGGAGATACAGGTTATCCTCCTCGATGACGGATTCCAGCACCGGAGAATCACCCCCGGTTTCAGTATCCTTCTGTCGGAATTCGAAAGACCCTTCTTTAAAGATCATCTCCTCCCCTTCGGTAATCTCCGCGAAGCCAGTCATAATATGAAGAGAGCCGACATCATACTGATCACGAAATGTCCCTCCGACATATCTCCCATTCAGAGAAGGATCATGGTCAGGGAGATCAATAAACCTGCCTACCAGAACCTTTTCTTTACCACTTTTTCATACAAGCCACCACGCAAAGTCTTCGAAACATCAGATCCTGAAGAAGATATCCTTTCGGACGATAATATAGCACAGCGTGGTATGGTTCTCGTGACCGGCATAGCCAACCCGGAGCCTCTGAAAATATATCTTGAACACAAGTTTTCAGATTCCGTTATTCTTTCATTCGGCGACCATCATACATTCATCGAAAGTGATATTGAAAGGATAAAAGATGCTTTTTTATCTCTTAAAACTCCCAAAAAATACATTATCACTACAGAAAAGGATGCAGTAAGGTTAAAGGATTTTGCTAATATTGCAGCTCCTGTCCGGTCATTCACCTGGTATATTCCCGTTGAAATAGAATTCCTGAATGACGACAGGGATGAGTTTGATAATCTGATAGTAAGCTATGTTAGAAAAAATAAACGAAACAACTGATTTTCTGAGATCAAAAGGATTTATTGATCCTGATGCAGGTATAGTACTGGGCACCGGACTCGGAGGACTCACGGCCAAAATGGAGAATTGCACTGAGCTCGACTATCGTGTGATCCCTCATTTTCCGGTCTCCACAGTTGAAGGTCATGAAGGCAAGCTTATTTACGGTGAGCTTGGAAAAAAGAAGATCGTTGCGATGAAGGGGAGATTTCATTTTTATGAGGGATATGGTCCGGAACAGATGTCGCTGCCGGTGAGAGTACTTAAATACCTCGGTATAAAGTGTCTTTTTCTTTCAAATGCCTCCGGAGGTCTCAACCCGGACTTCCGGATAGGCGACATCATGATCATCACCGATCATATCAACCTCCTTCCCAATCCGCTCATCGGCCACAATGACGACCGTATCGGAGCCCGCTTCCCCGACATGGGAGAAGCCTATGACAAATATCTGATAAATAAAGCTCTCCTTATCGCAGATAAACATGGGATAAGGGTTCACAAAGGGATTTACCTGTCGACAAGCGGTCCCACTTTTGAAACTCCGGCTGAATATAAATATTTCCGGATAATAGGTGCCGACGCGGTAGGAATGTCAACAACACCCGAGGTTATCCTTGCACGACACATGAACCTGCCGGTTTTCGCCGTGAGCATCATCACAGATCTTGGTGTGGAAGGAAAAATAGAATACACAACACACCAGAGTGTCATCGAAGAGGCAGCAAAGACCGAAGACCGTATGACTACTCTTATGACAGATATGATCGCTTCACTCTGACCTGACCCGATACCTGTATTACATTTTTATACGATAATACTGTATTAAACCTTTTTACCCACCCCTAACCCCTCCCGGGAGGGGATTCTTATAAATACTGCCCCCAGGGGCGAGCTTGTCCCGCAAAGCCATTGTGTACCGGCAGTTCAGGGGTGAATCTTCTTCCTGTTCCCCTCCCTGGAGAGCCTGCCCTGCGAAGCAGCGAGGGGTTAGGGGTGGGTCTTCTTCCAGTTCCCCTCCCTGGAGAGCCTGCCCCGCGAAGCAGCGGGGGGTCAGGGGTGGGTCTTCTTCCAGTTCC
>JAFGXX010000171.1 GCA_016936435.1 Bacteroidales bacterium | reverse complement strand
GCCATATCCCTTGCAGCCGAGAGAGAAGCCAGGGGTTGTTCAATAGTTCCCGGATTGCTATCGTTGCCTGAAGGTGAGAGGTAGATTTTCTGCGAAAAGAGTATTCCTCCGGAAGCTAAGAGGCAAATAATTATAAGAAAAGCAGTACGTTGTAAATACATAATGGTTTTGTTTTTGGAGTTTAAAAGGTAGATCAATTTTTAAAGAAATACAACAGGTACTGAACATGATTGCTTAAAACAAACAGATCGCCGCTACGCGGCTCGGAGGAACATTTGGGCAATCTTTACTAAAAGCAGACCGCCGCTACGCGGCTTGTGGTACCCTCGCTAAACCTGATTTTAGTAGATTTAATTTGTATCCTATATGAGCGCCGTAGGCGCGACCGGTTTGTAGGAATGAATAAGATGTGGTGAAATTTGAGCGCCGTAGGTGCGACCTGTTCATATAACGCGGCTTGTGGTACCCTCGCTAAACCTGATTTTAGTAGATGTAATTTGTATACTATAGGAACGCCGTAGGTGCGACCAGTTTGTGGGAATGAATATGATGTGATGAAATTTGAAAACAAACAGACCGCCGCTATGCGGCTCGGGAACTTCCTGATATGTGCGGGAGACCCCGAAATTTAACACAGACGATCAATTCAAAAATCTTATTATGAATTGATTTGTACCGGACCTGAATATTTTTGTTCCTCTGTGAGTGCGGGTAGTTGAAATTCCCCGATTATGGGATGACAGGTTCATTAAAAGTGATAGAGAAGAGGGCCGCTTCTGCTCCACTCCACCTCAACCTTTGAGATATACCAGGTCTTCCCCTTATCGTTATTACCCTGAAAGAACAGATAAGTCTTTCCACCGGTATCGCGGAAGATATGAGGGTGGCCCGATTCGCTGGAGTTCCATTCCCCGGCTTTACCATTTGCCAGGAAAGGGGTATCCGACAACCTCTTCCATGTAACAGCATCTTTGCTTACTGCAATACCGATCTGCTGGGGTGCATTGTTATATGCCCCGGCGTAAAACATGTACAGCTTCCGTCCCTTCTTAATTACCGATGCTCCCTCAACACAATCCTTTTCCCAGGGCAGTTCCGGCTTTAATACCGGCCCTTCAACCGAAAGATTTTTCCATTGATCACGTCCGAAATCAGTATTTGCAGGGGCAACAGCCACACCCTGCATCTGGATCTTATAGTCAGGGTCGCGTGTGGCATAGTAGAGGTAATATTTACCTTTGAAGAAGATCACCTCAGCATCAATTGCACGCCCGCAGTTCCAGCTGCCACCGGGACTGAAAACGGGATTGTCGGGGTTTCGGGAAAAACTTATCCCGTCATCCGAAATAGCATGGCAGATGGCATCGCTGCGTCCGTTACCGTAAGTCTGGTAGAATAGATTTACTTTCCCGTCAATCACTATTGCACATGGGGCACAAAGTCCCTTGCTCTCGTAAGGTCCCGATGGAGCAAGCTCCCCGCATTTCTTCCAGTTGACAAGGTCGCGGCTTTCGGCAATTCCAATACCCCAGCCTTTAACCGGATTTGCTTTATCAGAACATGGAGGTATTGAATAATACATAAGGTAGCGGCCGTCATAATGAATTACATGAGGATCCTTTGAAAAGGGAGATCCCGTTCGTGAAACATCTCCGTACATCATCGGATCGCGCTTTGATGCTGTACCCTGACTGCTTGAAATCACTGATATGGATAAGAGAAAAAATGCGAAAACAAAGGATGTCAATAACCTCATTTTATGTACATTAGAATTTAAAAGCCATGTGTATTCCTGTCATCGCGGGACTTATGGAGATGCCCGCTCCGCTTATAAATTCAGGTCTGTGACCGTGAAGAATGCCATAAAAAGAAAGGTCAAAGATCATCAGAAAAGCGCCCTGAAGAATTACCGAGTTACCGTAACCTTTTAGCATATCAACTCTTTTCTCAGACTTTGTCGCAAGGTGACGGAGTAGAAATCCTGTCCCTATATATGCTGCGTCAAGTCCGGCGTTGATAAGGAGTACCTTTTCGGTATTCATCTGGCGGGCAAGTGCATCTGCCGCGCTCAGAGCCGAACAGTCGACCTGCCCGCTGCCATGAAGAGAGAAACCGGCAATTGCAAGGTTTACTGTGTTCCAGAAAAAATTCATCTGGCTGAAATATTTCTGTTCACCGCTGTAACCTGCCCAGCCGTATGCTCCCAGTGCCATGTTTGCAACTGCCCAGCCTCCAAGGACGCACATACCTGCGGTGTTGAGCCTTGTGCTTTCAAGACAGAATGATCCCCCATCAGGCTGAGCCGACAGGACCATTGAGAATAGAAATATCAGTACAGATACAGTCACAAGGTTTTTCATAGCTGTACGTTTTTATTTTAACTTAATTCTGAAAGCTGCCACCCTCCATTGGGGAAGCTTTTCCGGCTGTGTAATCAGCAGGGCATCATCAGACTGTTTCCATTTTATTTTTTCATCGCTTCCGAGGAGAGATACCGATCTGATCCTTGTGCCTGTGACCGGCGTTTTCTTTCCGAGGGATTTGATAATAATATCCCCCTTAAACCTGTCCATACAAAAAGCATAAAGAGTATCTCCCCTGGAGGTGAACCTGAAATCTTCCCGTGTGTAGGGTCTTACATCTTTTACTCCTCCGAACCTTCCTTTCTCCTGCCTGATAGTTGAAGGTCCTTCACCATATATCTTCCATGGGCGGGTTCCGTAAATACCTTCACCGTTAACGGGAGTCCATTCCGCTATCTCTTCGAGAATGTCAATAACGTCCTGTTCAAGGTCTCCTTCCGGCGTCTGAACAACGTTAAGAAGGAGATTTCCGTTTTTGCTCACTATGTCGATCAGCATCTGGATAACTTCTGTCCCGGTCATATATTTCTGTCCGGTCCTGTAGTACCAGTCACCTATGGAAGTATCTGTCTGCCAGGGGTCAACGCTGATGGTGTCCATAGCTCCCCGTTCGATATCGCGAACCCATCTTCCATCAGATGCCAGGTGTTTGCATGTGTATACTGCTTCAAGTCTGCCATCATTTTTTATGATATCCTCGTTGTAAAGATGAGCGAGCATAGTCCTTCCGGTTTCTCCGAAAGGCAGTTCGCCGTCAGTGTAAAGAAGGTCAGGATGATACAGGTCGATCAGCTCTGTAATGCTCCTGAGCCAGTTCTGATGGTTGGCCGTATCTTTTGTTAGCCAGGCGAAGTCATCGGGTGCTGTGGGTTTATGATACAGATCCTGATATTCCGGATTGGCTCCGTCGTATGGGACTCCTTTCATAGGTCCGGAGGGATCGGAACGGTGACTGGGCTGGAACCATGTATAACTTGCTCCAAGATGTTCTGAAACTCCGAATTTAAGACCCTCTTTTGTAGCTGCAGCCTGCCAGAGTCCAACGACATCTTTCATGGGGCCCATCTGAACTGAATTCCATCTGTGGATCTTTGAATCCCAGAGGAAGAAATTATCATGATGGCTTGCCATGCTGACAAAATATTTCGCACCTACACGTCTATAGAGTGCCATAAGTTTTTCCGGGTCCCATCTCTCAGCCTTCCAGAGTGGAATAATATCCTTATAACCGAATTTTGAAGGATGCCCATAGTGCTCCAGATGATAGAGATATTCGCGACTTGGTTTCCCCGTCGGCTGGTTTGTCTGGCGGTTATAGATATCCGACTCATACATCTTCCTGGCATACCAGTCGCCCTGCCGCGGAACAGCCTGCGGACCCCAGTGAGACCATATACCGAATTTTGCATCGCGGAACCATTCAGGGTACTTATAAGCCCTGAATGATTCAATATCAGAGGTAAAGGAAGGTGAAAAGATATTCTCCTCTTCCTTTTCCGTTTTACCGCAACAGGCCCCTGTCAGGAATATTATCAAAATCAAATATCCGTATATCTTTAAATTCACTGTCATTGCTTTAATATTCATTAGTAACCGGTTCAGGATAACAGTGATTAAAATTAGTTTTCAATGCCTTCAGGTTTAGGGAATTCCCTTATCGGGCTGTACCTGACATAGGTCTCGAAAATCTCCTTATCAGGTCCCACAACACGGGGGTCACCCGATCTTTCAAGCTCCTTAAGCAATGCTGCCTTCATCTCCTGTTCGACTGCCGAAAAACCGGCATTACCGCACAAATTGTTGAGACAATAAGGATCCTCTTTAACGTCGTACAATTCATATTCAGGTCTTTTAGCATATGCCCTGTCAAAATACGGTTTTACATCCGGGTCGTCATGGTTTTCAATGAGGAACGATTTGGAGGGACTGGCATCCACATCGGTAAATGCCCAGTCGGAATGATGAATACCCTTTTCATCAATTCCATACATCGGCCTCAATTCACCAGTTTCAGTATTTATAGCCTGAGGATCCCCTGCCGGCCATAAATCCGGTTTCATATTCCATATCAGCAGATATTGTGAACTCCGGATTGCCCTGACGGGATAGCCCAGATTATTCCACCTTGACGAAGAATGGCGTTCCCTGCCTGCAAAAATGTACTTTTTGGTTTCATCAACAATACCTGATCTTTTCGATTTGAGGATGTTCACGATGCTCTTTCCGAAAATGGGCAACATACCATCCGGGCTCGTATTCGTCATCTCAAGTATGGTCGGGGCAAAATCAGCAAAGCTTACCGGATCATCCACTATCCTTTTACCGGGGAAGCCTTCAGGGTAGCTTATCGCGAGAGGCACATGAACACCATATTCAAAGGCGTTTGCTTTGGCCGACGGAAAGGGCATTCCATTGTCTCCGGTGACAAAAACAATTGTATTGTCTAGTTCCCCGATCGAATCAAGATAGTTGAGTATGCGGGTCAGATGAAGATCAAACCATTCAATTTCAACAGCATAGTCAAGAAGATCACCTCTCGTCACTTCATCATCAGGAAGGAATCCCGGCACCTCAACCTGAGAGGGGTCTTTCCCGTGCTTCTTCCAGGAATCTTTTTCGTACGACCTGTGAGGTTCAGTTGCTCCGTACCAGAAATAAAACGGCTGTCCCTCCTCTCTCCGGCTCATAAAATCGCAGAAATTTGCATAATAGTTTGTTGCTCCGATCCCCCGGGCAGTTCTTTCATCATCCGGGTCATTGTTCCTGTACTTAATGGAATTATAGCCTTTACCCGCGGCATTCTCCTTCCTCCAAAGTGAGTCCAGCTCATTACGTGCATATTGATGAGGCCCCACACCCTTTCCTGTGAATCCGGTATGGTATCCGCTTGCTTTTAATGCATCTGCGAAAGGAACATGTTTTTTAAGCCAGCTCGATGCATGCTGTCCGCTCGATTCGTTCTGCCAGTGATAGCGGCCTGTGACAAGAGAGCTTCGTGAGGGTGCCGATCCGGGAGATCCGGAGAAACAGTTTGTAAAGTAGATCCCGTTCCGGGCTACCCTGTCAAAACCGGGGGTATTGACGAATTTGCACCCGGCGAAGCCTGTATGGGCAAAAGACTGGTCATCACTTATGGCTATAAGGATGTTAGGTCTTTTCAGCTCTTTCTTTTCTTTTGACTGACAGGCGCTTATGATCAACCCGCCTCCCAGTGAACAGATTACTGCAGTTGTAAGAACTTTCATAAAATTTTAAAATATGGTTAGTTAAGATCAGGTTATTTTAATATATGCGTAAGTTAATAAGAATTCTGTTTATAGCGGATTTTATAAACCCTCCCTGCTTTTTTCTGATTTTGCCTTGAAATATTCATTAAAATCATAGTTCGAATAAGGTGATAACGGAGCCCACTGGTGAGGAATATGCTTTG
>JAFGXX010000170.1 GCA_016936435.1 Bacteroidales bacterium | reverse complement strand
TCAAGAGCCGATGAAGGGATTCGAACCCCCGACCTGCAGATTACAAATCAGCTGCTCTGACCAACTGAGCTACATCGGCAATTTAAAAGAACGCACCGAAAGGGCATAAAACACCCTTAAAAACGGTGTGCAAATGTAGGAATTATTATTTTATATTTCAAAAAAATGACTGATATTTTTGGAAAGGTGATTTTCAGACTCCGCGTTTCTTGTGTTTATGTTTGGTAATCTGCTTCTTAAGAGCGTCTATAGCACCATCGGTAGCCTCCTCAAAGGTCCGGCTCTGTCGTTTGGCAAATAAAGGTTTACCTGAAAGATCCAGTCTGATTTCGCTGATTTTGTTCTCCTTCTCCTGATCGTTATCAAGTCTGAGGTAGACTTCCGCATTAACAATATCCTCTCCATACTGCTTAAGCTTTCCGAGCTTGTGATGAACAAAATCGAGCAGCTTTTTGTCGGCGTCAAACCGCACTGAATGAATCTGAACGTTCATAGTAGTACCTCCTGATTATTAAATTATAGTTATGCTCTGGGATGAGCCTGTTTATATATTTTTTTCAGTTTATCGAAAGTGTTATGAGTATATACCTGTGTTGCAGAAAGGTTTGCATGACCAAGGAATTCTTTGATAGCATTCAGCGAAGCTCCCCTGTTAAGCATATGGGTGGCAAAAGTATGTCTCAGGATATGAGGGCTTTTCTTTTCTATCGTTGAAACCATTGAGAGGTATTTTCTCACAAGATTATAAACAAATTTATCATATAGTTTGTTTCCCCTGTCGCTCACAAACAGCCAGTCAACCTGCTCCTTCCCTTCTGAAAACCCCTCACGGGCCTTCATATACTCCCTCAATCTCACTGTAAAAGGTCCTGTAAGAGGAATCATCCTTTGTTTATTCCTTTTACCAGTAACCTTTATTACCTGCTCTGCGAGATCAATGTCTGCGGTCCGCAAAGCAGTAAGTTCTGCCCTCCGAATACCTGTAAGGTAAAGCATCTCAACAACGGTTCGGTTCCTGATCCCCCTGAAATCATCACCGAAATAGTTTTCGTCGAGCAGTTTTTCAAGATCATTCTCAGGTACAAAAACAGGTAGTCTCCTGCTACGCTTTGGGAGCACTATTTTCTCAAGAGGGTCGCCTGATATGAGCCTTTCCTTTCTCAGCCATTTGAAGAAGACCCTCAGACATGATATCTTCCTGTGAACTGATACCGGTTTTATCTGGTTATCTATCATATTAACGATCCAGCTCCGTATATGATGAGAATTGATTTCGGAAGCATCCGATGACATCTCATTTTGAATGAGAAAGGAAAAAAACTGATCCAGATCGTTACCATACGACCTGACCGTATGCGGTGAATACCGCTTTTCTGTCTGCAAATATTTAAGGAATGATTCCTTATGACCCATGAAGGAACCCCCAGGATGTTATATTAAAAAGTATCGGAAACAGGATAGCCGGCTATTCTTCGCTTTCCTGCATCTTCTGAACGTACTTAGCCTTCTTGATCTCGTCTCTCCGGCGTACTGAAGGCTTAACAAAAGCCTGACGTGACCGTAATTCACGGATGACTCCCGTCTTTTCAAACTTCCTTTTGAACTTCTTTAAAGCTCTTTCTATGTTTTCGCCTTCTTTTATTGGTACAATGATCATAAAATATTCTGTTTAAACGAGGCGCAAAGATAAAAACTAATTGATACTTTCCAAAGCTTTTAAGGCGATAATTTATTCATTTTGCTTCTTTTCACTGTTATACAATTGATTAGTACTGATTTTTCAAATATTAAGCATTATATAAATATAGGTATTTTTTGAGTAAAAGCAAAGCAAATTACCATATTTAACAAAATTATAACAGATTAGCGGCAGTGGACTTTACAGCATCATTGTCAGATACAGCCGGTTCCCCCGATGATGCCATCCGTTGACCGGAAAGAGCAGATTGTAAACCGGCATCATTTCACCGGATTTAATTTTACGATATTGCATCCATTACTCCGGAATGGTAAAGAAGCCTGTGAAAAGCGTGGACAGTACGTAACAGGCCCTTCTGTTCCGGAAATGCACTCAGGCCGTGAAAAGTTATAATCTTCAACCCATGCCCGACGACCGATCAGGTTCATTTGCAGCAATAGTTTCTTCATACGGATTCAGCGATTGCAGGTCTTAAGTTAACAACCGGGCATGGGTTTCTATTTACAGAATTATTTAAACGTGGGCTATACAATACAATTCATGTTGGCTATACCCCATAACCGATGATTCATATCTCAAGTATACACTCAGTACTCCATATATAACCTCACCTTCTCCGCTATCTCTTCAGTTAATATCTTATTATCCACAAGCTCATCCAGTCCACTGATTTTACCCATTAAATCCCTGTATTTAAGGATGGCTGAAACTTCTTCCCTGGAAAAATACGGAAGACGGATAATATCTCTGTAAACTGCAGTGTTGATTGCAATTTTCCTAACGAGGGAGGAATCAGCCTTCACCCGCTTACTGATAATGGCAAAGGTCTCCTCACTCAGGCCGTATACTTCGCGGAGCTGTTCCGCAGACACATAACCACCGAGAAGCTTCCTGTACTTAATTATCCTTGCCGAAAGGACTGGTCCCAGACCCGGAAGTGCTTCCAGCATTGCCGAATCGCAGGTATTAAGCTCAATGACCTCAACCGGCCTGACGGCAGACACGGAAGCTGAAGATTTAGCGTATCCCGCTCTGCTGACTTTTCTGACGGCAGTATCCTGAAGCTTTTCAAATCCTTCCGGAACGACCGTCTCAACATAAGCCTCGGGACGAGGATCAATGAATCGCAGACCTGCAACCACACATATTACAATAAGAAGAATGGATGTCGATCTTCTTTCCCTGCGTGTAAATCCAAACCAGCTCCTGAGCTGTTCAATAAAAGGAGATTTCATAATAAAATGCAGTAAGACACTGCAATTTAACAAATCCCTGCAACATCTGGAAAGAGTGAAGCGTTTTTTTTCAGAAGGGATATCCTATTGCGATAACAAAGGTAAGATCGTCCCGTACATTATAATTCCTGTTTGCCATGATCCATTTGGAACCTTCCGTTATCGAGGGATCCCTGAGTTTTATTCCCATATCTGTTCTCATAAGAACAAAACCGAAGTCAAACCTGAACCCGGCACCTGAACCGACTGCAATATCATCGAAAAATTTGTCGAATCTGAACTGGGCCCCTTCCCGGTTTTCATCCTTGTTATATGACCATATGTTACCGGCATCAAGGAACAGAGCTCCTTCAAGGATCCAGAAAAGTCTGAACCTGTATTCAGTGTTGGCTTCTATCTTTATGTCGGCCGTCTGGTTGAGGAAACTTTTATCTTCCGGTTCATAGGAACCCGGACCCAGCGACCTGACCTGCCATGCCCTTATTCCGTTGGCACCGCCCCCGAAGTACTGCTTTTCAAAAGGTATGGCGTAGGAATTCCCGTAGGGTATACCGGCTCCTACAAATCCCCTGTATACAATAGATGATACATCGTTTATTATCACATTGTATCTGATATCTATGTCGGCCCTGAAATACTGGGCAAAAGGTTGTCCAAGCAGATGATAACTCCCGTCGGTTTTATCCTGCCTCATGAGCTTACTGGCAAGGCCGGCAAGGTTGCCGGCTGCCTCAGCATTAATCCTTACGAACCAGTAATCATTCGATTTCCTTATTTTCTGGTTACTGAATATCCATGAATAATTACCTCCCATTATCATCACGTCACGGTAGCTGTATGCGAGGTATGAGGATGAATCGATCCTCTTTTTGAACTGTTCGTCGATGGTGATCAGGTCGACCCAGTTTAGCTGGACGGGATTCACAATATGTGAAGTAAAAAGACCCTCGCTCCATGTATATCCGAACGTGGCATTTGCCATGGCACGGGTATAGAAAGGCATATTCTGCCAATTGTAGGCTGCGAGGAGGGTGGTGGTGGGATTATGTTCCTTGATGAATTTCTCCTTATCCAGAAAAGGCAGGAGGAATTTTGGGAATCGAAGGCTGGTTTCAACACCGTATTCCTGTATGCTTCTCAATGTATCGTTCTGTGAAAGTGCTTCATAGGCTCCTTTAAGTTTCAGGTCAAAGATCTCGGCTCCATGAAACAGGTTTTTATGCTGGTAAATGAGGTTGAGGGCACCACCAAGAAAACCGGCAGAGTTTGTACCTTCGACCTCAACCTTGAATGACTGCTGGCTGAGCATGGTAAGCTGAATCGTGCAGTCGAGGATCATCCTTTCACCGGGTTTTACCGAACGATCGCCGGATTCTGTATAAAAGATGTTCACCAGACGGTAGGTTTTCAATGAAAGCAGATGAGTCTGCGTATCTTCTGTCCGGGTTACATTATAAATACTACCGGGTTTTATATACAGGGACTGGATTATCAGTTTATACTTGATATCAGGTTTTCTGCCTGGCGATATGAAATAATAACCTTCAAAAAATACAGTATCGAGGCTTTCACGATATTTATCGCCACCTTCAAGAGCATCCTTGGGCACGAAGTCCGGATAGATATATACATCTCTTACAATGTATACGGAATGGGGTACTTCAATGATCCTGTTGGCGGCATCGCGTTTCTGGAATTTTCTTATAACATATACGATATTTACCTGCCTGTTACCCTGAGTGCTGTCGACACTAAAAGAAATATGATCGTCGGAAAAGCTGTAATAACCCTGTTCCTTTATGAACCTTGAGAAACGGTTCCGCTCTTCCTGCAGAACATTCACATTATATGGTTTCCCCCTTTCTATCAGGCAATTAACAGAATCACGGTAAAACAACTTCCTTATCGTTGTATCTTCAATTTCGTACGAAAGATTCCTGATGGTATATGGTTTTTTCAGATCGACGTTGTAGTAAACTTTTGACTTACGGTTGACAGTTTCGATCGTTTCCATAACCTCACTGTCAAAATATCCTCTCGATGCCACATAGGATTTAAGCTGATCACGCGATTTTGCCGTGGCATAAGGGTCGTAGATGACCGGCTCCTCGCCTATATCCCTCAGCCATGAGTGAGGCCATTTTTCTTTCTCCAGATTTGACAGATTGTAAAGGCCCAGATGGAACTTCGCACCGAAAATCTTTTTATTCGGCTTCTGCCTTACATATGGCATCAGATCTGATTTTTTTATATCGTCCTTGCTTACAATTACTTTGGTATCATCAAGCAGTGTCTCCCCTTCAGGAACATATTTCAATGGATTGCAGGATGTTGCAAAGAGAATGAAGATAATTGCAGGTATGGCCGCCCCGGGAAAAGAAATATTTTTATTTGATCTGTTTTTTTTCAACTTTTGTGCTGATAGAGATACGCAAATATATCAAATATTTGGTTGCAGGTTGCGGGCCGCGAGCAACCAGCAACCAGTAAACGGGAACAATTAAGAAAATGTTAAGCAAGACAAAAATTGCCTTCATCCTGTCACTCCGGGAAAAAAAATTCCGGGAGGAGGAAAAACTGTATGTTATCGAGGGGGATAAAATGGTAAGGGAATTTCTCACTTCAGGGGCCAGGATCAGGATGCTGGTTGCCAAACCCGAATTTCTTAATTCACTGCCTCCGGTTACAAGGCAGGTGATCCCGGAAGTCATACCTGTGAGCTATGACGAATTGAAGAAAGTGAGCACCCTGAAAACTCCGCACAATGCGATGGCTGTTGTTGAGATGGACGAAAAGGAGTTTGATCCGGAAGAGCTTAATACATCGCTGAATGTTGCACTCGACACCGTTCAGGATCCGGGAAACCTCGGTACGATAATAAGGGCGGCAGCATGGTTCGGGATAAGTAATATCTTTTGTTCACCCGACTGTGTGGATGTATACAATCCTAAAGTCATTCAGGCAAGCATGGGGGCTATTTTAAGGGTTAATGTTTTTTATTGCGATCTGCTTTCCTTCCTTCAGTCAGTATCTGCAAGGCATTTAAGGATCTTCGGGGCGGTGATGAACGGTAATCCGGTATGGTCATACGATCTTGACAATAATGGAATTATCCTTCTCGGGAATGAATCAAAGGGTATATCTGATGAGCTGATACCCCTGGTAACAGACAGGATCATGATCCCGGGAAAAGCTAAAAAGGGAGCCGGCATCGATTCGCTTAACGTGAGTATGGCAGCGTCGGTTATTTTCTCGGAATTTTCAAGAAGACAGGGCTGAGTCTTTGCAAGCCGAAGCTTTCTCTGAAAACCAAAGCCCTGGCGAAGGTTTGGCGGAGGGCGGAGGGAGAGGGGCGCGGGGCTCAGGGCTCAGGGCGGAGGGAGAGGGGCTCAGGGCTCATTAATTTTTACGGCAACAGCTTCAGCTGCTTTCATTCCGTCGACAGCTGATGAAACAATGCCACCTGCATAGCCCGAACCTTCACCACAGGGATACAGTCCTTTGATGTTTATATGCTCCATCGTCGCTGGATTACGGGTTAACCTGACGGGAGAGGATGTCCGGGATTCAACTCCGAGAATTACCGCTTCATTTGTAAGGAATCCTTTCATCATCGCTCCGAATTGCATGAAACCCTCTCGCAGCCTTTTTCCTATCAGTTCCGGGAGCCACTCATGAACCGGCGATGATGTTACACCCGGGAAATAGGAAACCTGTGGCAAAGATGATGAGTGTTTTCCGCTGACAAAATCAGCCAGCCGCTGTGCCGGAGCTCTCTGGGTCATCCCTCCGTTTACCCATGCCAGGTGTTCAAGTTCGCGCTGAAACTCTATACCTGCAAGCTCTCCCCTGTCTGAATATTTCATCATATCTTCAACCCTGATCTCCACCACGATCCCCGAATTGGCATAGGGAGAATTGCGCCCCGAGGGCGACATGCCGTTAACCACAACTTCCTGCTGTGAGGTGGCAGAAGGAACTATGAAGCCTCCCGGACACATACAGAATGAATATACTCCCCTTCCATCTACCTGGCGGACAAGACTATACGATGCAGCCGGCAGATAATCCCCTCTGCTATTCCCATGATAACGGATCGAATCGATTAGTACCTGAGGGTGCTCAACTCTCACTCCCATTGCAAATGATTTTATCTCCAGCCCGATATTTTTTGCTCTGCAGATCTCATAAATATCCCTGGCCGAATGACCCGAAGCAAGAATGATATATGATGAAGTGATCTTTTCCCCTCCTGCAACAACAACACCACTGACACTTCCTGATCCGACAATTATATCTGTCACTTTCCTGTCAAAAAGTAACAGTCCGCCAGCGTCGAGAATTGTCTGTCTGACAGCTTTGATTATGCGCGGTAATTTGTCAGTCCCGAGATGCGGATGAGCCTCATAAAGTATGTTTTCATCCGCACCATGCAGATGTAGCAGTTCCAGAACTCTTGAGTTATCGCCTCTCTTCCTGGAGCGGGTATAAAGTTTCCCGTCAGAAAAAGTGCCGGCCCCACCCTCGCCAAAACAGTAGTTACTGTCGGGATTTACGACATGTTCACGGCTGATAATGGCAATGTCTCTTTTGCGGACCGGAACTTCCCTGCCTCTTTCCAGTATAACAGGTCTTACACCCAGTTCAATAAGCCTGAGCGCTGCAAAAAGCCCTGCCGGTCCGGCCCCGATGATTATCACCTCTGTCTGGCCCGAGACATTGACCGGTTTGAATGGTTTAATAAAAGGTTCCCGTTTTTCATCACCGCTAAAGACTTCAACAGAAAGAATGATCTTAATGTTTCTCTGCCTTGCATCAACGGAACGTTTCAGTATCCTTATGCCACTGATAGCTGACAGCTCACATCTCAGGGCTGAGGCACAGCGTTTCCTTACTGCTATATCATCGGCAGCAGCGGGCGGGTCAAGACTAAGATTCAGCTGAACCGGCATCTTATTCAAAGTGGAATGCGAGGACCCATATCTGAGATCTCATCTTGTCGATGGCATTCACATAAAGTTCCTGACCGGAGGCAGGTTCCCTTACAAGCATGTCCCTTATGCCTGTCGACATCTTCAGTTCGACCGACAATTTAAAATAGGGCAGATAAAAATCCAGTCCGGCTCCGGCTTCGTAGTAGAGATCAGGCCTTTTGAGCCTTAGATATACAGGCTTCTCCTCATCATATTCCTTCTTGGCTGCAAGATCGTACCTGAAATTAAGACCGCTCACAACATAGGGACGAACATTATTGAGCCTGTCGCCTTTATATTTTATCAGCACCGGAAATTCGATGAATGATGACTCGATTCTCTGCAGACCGTTATAGAGCACTTTGTTTTTATAGTATCGTACGTTACGCTGACCGAATGAGACCCCCGGCAGGAAGCGTATATCCCAGTGATCGGCCGGATGGAGGTCAGTGACTATCTGTATATTAATACCGGGGTTGAGTATGCTGACTTCCGGATATAACGAATCAACATTCATGTATTCCTGCGAGGGAGTGATCAGAAAATCCATAGTGTTGAATCCGAGACTGAAACCAAAATGCAGGAATTTGTCATCGTACCACGATTTGTTCTTAGGCTTCTGTTTCTGTCCCGACAGATCGGCAGATGCCATTAAGCCTATCAGTGCAACTAATATAAAGAGTATTTTTTTTCTCAATGATCCCGGCTTTTTGTTAAGGCCACAAGATAATAAACTGCTTTAAATAAAAATTATTGCTCCCTAAGTTTTAATCCTGTATATATGCTTGCAATACCCAGTGCAAGTCTTTTCTGCTTCACCGATCTGAGTCCGGCCTGCGACATCAGCGACATGAAACTCTCATTGTCGGGGAATTTAAGTACTGATTCCGGAAGGTAACTGTATGCTGCGCTGTCACCGGAAAAGAAACGGCCGAGGAGGGGTAGTACCTTCATGAAATAGAAGTTGTAAATCTGTCTGACCGGAAAGCCGGTCGGATTCGAAAATTCAAGAACTAAAACCATACCTCCATCTCTGATCACACGTGTCATCTCGCTCAGTCCTTTAAGGGGATCGGCAAAATTCCTGACACCGAAAGCCACCATGGCCACATCGAAGCTGTTATCGGGGAAAGGTATATTCTCAGAGTCCCCCTCCTGAAGGTCAATGATCTCACCTAAACCTCTCAGCTTTATCTTCTTCCTGCCCAGGTCCAGCATTTTTGAAGAGATATCAATACCTTTTATCTGAAGAGGGGACAATTTTACTGCAGCTATTGCCATGTCGCCGGTACCTGTGGCCACGTCCAGTATATCCGGATTTTCGTAATATCTGCC
>JAFGXX010000169.1 GCA_016936435.1 Bacteroidales bacterium | reverse complement strand
TTCCGGTTCGAACTCTGGAATGAGGCAGGGTCATAATTAAAGGATATAATTTCTACATAATCCTCCTCTGAAGCTTCGAATGATAAGTCTTTATCTGGTACCGAAAGCAGGACATCGGGGATGATGGTTGGGTGAATCAGTTTGTAGAAGCATGAAAATATGACTGTTAAGTTACCTGCTCTCTATCAGATGAATACTTTAAAAAAAGCTGATCTTTAACGATATCTCTTATCTCCCTGACAGCCATAAATAAATCTGTGTAGGTAGTGTATAAAGGAGTAATCCCCAACCGGATATTATCGGGTTCTCTGAAATCCGGAATGACGACAGCATTTCCTGTATACGGATCGATCAGGGCTTTGCAGATACGGTAGGCTTCCGGATGGCGCAGCGCTATGTGAGATCCACGCATTTCAGGATCCATGGGAGATCCGGGCTGAAAGCCCAGGGGCCGGAGAAATTCCTCTGCAAGTCTTAAAATGAACTCAGACTGCGAAACACTTTTATTACGGATCCTGTGCATGCCAATCTCGTTCATCATATCGAGAGTGGGTTCTATAGCCTTCAGAGATAATATGGGTGGAGTACCGGTAAGAAAACGTCTTATGCCTTCACCCGGACGATATTTCAATGCAAAATCGAAGGGATTTTTTTCTCCAAACCACCCCCATATTGGTGAGAAGAGATTATCCTGGATATCCTTTCGTACATACATAAAAGCAGGTGAGCCCGGCCCTCCGTTCAGGTACTTGTAAGTGCAACCCACCGCAAGGTCGGCATTTGATTCGTTTAATTCACCAGGAACCGCACCGATGCTGTGACTAAGGTCCCATAATATCATCGCTTCCTTAGCCCTTACAAGCGATGTGATCTCCTTCATGTTGTATCGGAAAGAGGATTTAAATGCCACATGCGAGAGTGAGACCAGCGCAGTATTGTCATCTATCATTTCCTTAAGAACCCCGGTATCGATCGTCATGCCATCCCCGGAAGGAACAACTATCAGTTCATATCTCTCCCCAAACTCCTTTACCAGGCCCTGAAGAATATAAAGGTCGGAAGGGAAGTTCAGTTCATCTGTCACTACCCGGGTTCTGTCCTTTTTAAACTTAAGTGCTGCATAGGCCAGTTTGTAGAGGTTGACTGAAGTGGTATCGGTAATAATCACCTCTCCTTCTGTTGCACCGGCAATCCGGGCAATCTTATCACCCAGTTCCCTGTTCTTTGTATACCAGTCCTCGTTCCAGCTCCTGATCAGTCGCTCACCCCACTCAATAGTAACAGAACGCTCAAGTATAGCCTTGCTTTCGGCAGGCAATCTGCCGAGCGAATTCCCATCCAGGTAAATCAGCTTATCATCCCCTGAAATGAACTTTGATCTGAATGCGGAAAGCTCATCCTGCTTATCCAAAGCTATAGCCTCCTTACAGGCCGATTCCATATTCATTGTTATTCCTCCTTTAGCATTTTCAATATCTCCGGCAGGGCCAGACTGACCCACTCTGTGTACATCCTCCCCGACGGATGCAGACCATCGGAGGCAATGAGTGCCGGATCATTCTCTGCAAGCCTCGATATTCCTGTTACATTTATCCATACAATACCCTTTGACAGGGTTATCTCCTTGTTTATCGCATTGTACTGGTCGATCTCCCGGGCAATTTTTTTCCTGTCCCTGCCCGATGCAAACGGCGTCACACCCCAGTCCGGAATGGAGAAAACAATTACCCGACCGGTGTCATTACCTGCAAAAAAGATGGACTGATCTATCAATTCCCCGAACTCCTTCCTGTAGATATTGATGTCCATGCCCCGGTACTGGTTATTTACCCCGATCAGCAGGCTGACCAGATCATAGTGGCGCTGTGGATTGGCAGCTCTTATGCCATCCTTCAGATCTGATGTTGTCCAGCCGGTAACTGCAATGATCTCGGGCGCTGCCATAAAGTAACCCCGCTTTCCCAGCGAATCTGATATCTGAACGGGATAGAGCAGGTTTCTGTCAACGCCTTCACCGATAGTATAGGAGTCTCCCAGTGCAAGGTATTTCAAGCTCTCTTGTCCTTGTTCCATTTTATCACTTATATCTGTATTTGTGGTACTAGCCTGCCTCTTACCCTCACTGCTGCAGGATATTGTAGTGAGTAAAATCAATAAGGTCATTATATCTATTCTCATAGTTCTTTGAATGACTGGTCAATACCTTTCTGATAGTAATTAGTGTCTCGATAACCTGGTGGCAGCAGAATAAATATTTACAAGATACCCGACTAAAAATCCCACAACAAAAATAGCAGAGGTTCCGAACACTATTGAGAGGTAACTATGAAAGGGGCAGGCGTACTTCTGAAGCTCAATACTTGTAAAGAGGATGGGTGTGAGGCTCATCCAGCCGATTACAAGGACTCCGGTAATAACTCCGGTAATTGCTGCCACATTGGTGATTTTCTTTGCAAAATATCCCAGCAGAAACAGTCCCAGCATGCCTCCGCTGAAAATAGAGGCAAGCTTCCACCAGGTGTCGAGAGCGCTTTGCACATTAATCATTGCTATGGCAATACCAATACTCAGGATGCTGAAAATAACTGAGGAACTGTACAGTATCCGCATCGATTTTCTTTCTTTATCCTCACTCCTCAGATATTTCTTAAAATAATCGTTGAGAATTACAGTAGCTGTGCTGTTTACACTTGTTGATATTGTACTCATGCCTGCTGCAAATACAGATGCAATCAGAAGGCCGGTAAGGCCAACAGGAAGTTTCGAGACAATGAACAGAGGGAAAACCCTGTCAGGCTGGATATCAGCTGGTAATAAATCCGGATTAGCTGAATAGTAGCTAAAAAGCGCCGTTCCGATAAAAAGAAACAGAAGAGAAACAGGTAAGTAAAGAAGTCCTCCGTAAAGTGCTGATCTTTTAGCCTCTTTTTCGGAGCTGGCAGTCATGTACCTTTGGATATAGTTCTGGTCTATTCCAAAATTCTGAAGATTAATGAATATTCCATAGATCAGCACTACCCAGAAAGATGAACTGGTAAGATCAAATCTGAAACTTCCCAGGCTGTATTTGTTGTTTTGTGCTGCAATGGAGAACAATTGCCCCGGACCTTCCGGCATTGAAAACACTATAACTATTGCACATATCAGGGCTCCTGCAATCAGAATTATAGCCTGTATGGCGTCTGTCCAGACAACAGCCTGTATCCCTCCAAGAAGTGAATAAATCATAACGCTTAGCCCTGTAATGATTATCACGGCTATTATACTCCAGCCCAGCATTACATTAAGGATAAGAGCAAGCAGAAACAGAATTGTGCCTGTTCGCATAAGCTGGGTAAGAAGGTACATTACAGATACATATGTTTTTGCCCATGGCCCGAAACGCATTTCAAGATAGGTATATGCTGAGGGGCTGTTTATTGACCTGTACAGAGGGACAAAAAACCTGACAGCCATAAGGGATGCGAAGGGTATCGACAGACTGAATACAAAAGGATTCCAGTTTGACTGGAATGCCTGTCCGGGAAGAGCCAGATAACTTATGCTGCTCACAAATGTTGCAAATATTGACATTGATATTACCCATGTTGGGATACGGTTATTCCCCAGTGTAAAGGCTGAAGATGTCTTGTTCTTTCTGTAGAAGGAACTGCCGAATAAGACTATTCCTGCCAGGTAGGATATGAATATGATTATGTCGGTTATTCTCATATGTTTTATTTCCAGGTATTACCTTCCCGTATCAATATTTAAAGGCAGACTAAGTTCCGCAAAAATATTCACAAAAGGCTCAGAGGATTATTTACCAGGCCATAAATTTTTAATAATGCTATAGCAACACCCGGTAATTAAGTTCGTCGGGATATTGAATAATTTTTTCACTCTCAGTGAATGAAGAGTCAGAAATTCCAACCATAACTGCCATTGATCAGCCACCCTAAATTGAAACTGTACATAAGCCTGCTGTCTGACAGATATATTATACCATCAGGTGACTGCGTTGCTGCCCAGTAAGCTTCTTCCTGACCCCTTTCAGAACTAAGAGTTATTTTCTTATCCCAGGGGGCTGAATTATACATTGCACTACCCGACTTCACATTACTCAAAACCCTCTTTAAAGGCCAGGTCTTACCTTCATCCCACGATAAAGCTGCAAAAGTTCCTGAAATATACCTTCTTACACCATTTGCATCATTTGCAATAATTGAATCATTTGCCATGCTTATCAGGAGTATGGGTTGCCTTCCTTTTTTTTCCGGATCAAGGTTCGGATCAGAGTATTCCAGACGTATCAAAACACTTCTCTGGACCGTTCCTATCCCCGGAAACTCTGAACCTGTGCTGGTGAAGGTCTTTCCATGGTCCTTTGAAACTGAGAACGGCATCGTGCCAAATGTTTCACCTTTATCTCTTGAAATTGTGAGAATGGATCCGTCTTTCAGTTCCACACCATTGGTATGGATTCCCGGGGGGCCATCCTTAAGTGTATTTACTTTCCAGCTCATCCCCCCGTCGTCACTTATGTTAACCGATGAACCGCTGCCATCTTCAGGGGCCCCGTCAGAGAATGAAATTAATGAACCGTCTTTCATTGTGAAAGCATTACCCTGTGGCTGATTCCTGTCACCCGCAAGATGGAAGTTGTCGATACCCTGTTTGATGACTGTCGGTTCTGACCATGTTGCACCATTGTCTGTACTCTTCCTGAAAATCTGGGCCAGCCTTCCCCATTTACCATCAGTAGATAATCCATTCAAATGATAAAGCGTGAAGGGTTCACTGAATCCGTTCTGTAAACGCACAGCATTGTTCCACAACTGTGAACCGTGGACGTTTCTGTCAGCTTCCTTATAAAATTCTGACACTTCCTTATCCCATATTAACTCTCCCGAACTGCTCCTTCTGCCCCTGAGCCCGACTATTGACAGCTCCTGGCCTTTCTCACTTTCACCGGTGAACCAGATCATCAGTATATCTCCGTTATTACACCAGGTAACTGCCGGTGAATGATTATGTGTATACAATGGTATTTTGAACTGATTTAACAGCGCCTTGCTGCCATATTCAGATTCAATATTATAAAGCTCCTTTATTTCAAAATATGGTACGTTCAAATCATGTTTCCAGTCATATTTCCGGGTTGAAACATCCTCTCCCCATTTTTTCGCAGGTTGTTTTAACTC
>JAFGXX010000168.1 GCA_016936435.1 Bacteroidales bacterium | reverse complement strand
CCGGCTTTGTACACCGAAGCTTTAGCGAAGGTGTAAGGGTGAATTACAAAAATATTTCTACCTGCCTGTAACATTTCTTCTTCCCAAACGTCTTTACCTTGTAACCCGGTTTATGACAGTAAAGGAATACAATCAGGCCGTTGATAATTATGCCGATGCAGTGTACCGCTTCATCAGGGCCGATCTGCGCGATGATGCCAGGGCCGATGACATCGTTCAGGACAGCTTTGAAAAACTGTGGCGCCATGTGGCAGAAATCGATTTCGCAGTGGCCAAATCGTGGCTCTTTTCAACAGCATACCATACTATGATAGACATTATCCGCAAAGAAAAAAGACTCTCAGTCGTTGAAGACATAAACGATACAGACCTGCTGAACGACTCTCAGTATTCCGACCTGAACGAGATACTCCATACTGCCCTGGCCCGACTTCCTGAAAACCTGAGAACAGCCGTACTGCTTCGCGACTACGAGGGATACAGCTACAGGGAGATCGGAGAGATAACAGGATTGAGCGAAGCCGCAGTGAAGATAAACATATACCGGGGCAGAATGGCCCTGAAAAACTATATCGGGAAAATTGAAACCGTAATCTGACAATGGAACTGAGCAGAGATAACTTTGAAATATGGCTTGAACGCTGGCTCGATGGCTCTCTCAATGAGGATCAGGCTGAAAAGTTTATGGCCTTTCTGCTTGAGAATCATGATATCACGGAACATAATGAACTCTCCCTTGCTGCCAGACTAAAACCCGAAACAACTTCATACCATAATAAGGATAAACTCAGAAGAGATCTTTCAAACCTGACGACCGGACAGATTGAATATCTTTCAGTTGCATTTCATGAAAATGACCTCTCTCCTGAAGCGGTCAGCGAGCTTAAAATGAATATTGCTGCCAACGACCATGGCAGAAAGATCTTCGAACTTACCGGCAAAGCCAGGCTCCTCCCTCCCGACATCAGATACCCTCATAAGAATTCGCTGAAAAAGGCCGGTGCATCCCGGACAATATTCCGCCTTGCAACGGAAATAATAAGTATTGCCGCAGTAATTATGATAGTGATCATGATCCAGGTCCTGGCTCCAGGATCTCTTTCTAACCAGAATAGTAGTCAGACCTCAAAAATACTGCCCATACAGGAGAACATGCCCGAATATACCATTTACAGAACGGACCCCATCGCAGCACCTGCAATAAGCACCGAAATTCCTGTCAGTCACAGGATCGTGGCAGGGTCCTTAAGTCCGTCTCTTGCAAAAGCTTCTGATATACCCGGAACCGATACGGGAGAAGGTCCGTCAACAGATCTTACTGTTCCCGCGGCTAAGCCTGTGGCGCCGGCAGAAGCTATGACACGCATTAACATTAAACCCTTTACTGCCGGACTTGAATTCTTTACCCCGCCGGCCATGCTTATCGCCTCATCCATGGATACACGGCCGGATTATTTATATGAAGACAGGGGAAGGGTCAGAAGTTTTATCGCCTCAACATTCAGAGAAAAGATCCTTAAAGAAGAAGGAGAACCCTGGAAACCCCTGCAGCCTTATGAGATCGCAAGGGCAGGTGTCGACGGCCTTAACCGTCTTCTCGACTGGAACATGGAGCTGAAGGAGACAAAGAGCTCTGAAGGTGAAACCAAATCTGTCTATTTCAGTTCCATGCTCCTGACATTCAACGCACCGGTGAAAAAAAGCAGCGAATGAATGTAACTTTCAGGGGGCGATGAACGTCAGAGCATCAGAAACAGTAAAATTAACAAACATGAAAAAGATTGGAATTCTGACATTGCTGGCGGCATTCATTCTCCAGGGCTTCAGCCAGGAGCTTACTGCCACAAACAGGACAGAGAAACAGCTAAGCGACACCACAGAGGTGAGCCGGGTTGCAATAGGAAATGATTTTCTGGTATATGAGAAAAATCAGGACGGGACAAGGATCAAAGTGCGGGACAGAGGCATGGCCATCCTTGAGTCGCTTGAAGGTATCGGACCAAAAGTGAAATTTGAAAATTTCGCAGAAGAAAAAGAAGAAGAAACCATCCTGAGGGATGAAGATGAAAACAAGGAGTCTGCAGCAAAAAGGAGAAGCCGCTTCAGAGGACACTGGGCCGGTATCGAAGGCGGACTCAACAACTATACCCTGTCGGATTACAGCCTGACACTGCCTGAAGAAATAAACTATATGACCCTCCATTCAGGTAAATCGCGAAACCTCAACCTGAACTTCGGACAGCTGAGCATAGGCCTTGGAAGACATATCGGTTTCGTGACAGGCTTCGGCCTCAGCTGGAACAATTACAGGTTTGACGGAAACAACAATATTGAGAAGAATGTGGATAACATAATCACGATTCTGGATCCCGGAGAACCTCTTAAAAAATCCAAATTCAGCACGGTCTTTTTTAAGGTGCCTCTCCTGCTTGAATTCCAGATACCAACAGACCGTCAGCGTCTGAATATTTCTGCCGGTCCTGTAGGAGCCATTAAACTATGGTCATACTCATCGATGGTTTTCGAAGATAAGGAAAAGGTAAAATCCGACGACGATTTCAACCTTAACATGCTGCGCTACGGAGCCACGGCACGTATCGGATACGAAAACATTACAGTCTACGGAACATATTACCTCACCCCTCTCTTCAAGGAAGGAAAAGGACCCGGGGCTGTTGATCTCTTCCCTTTTGAAATAGGTATCGCATTTACAATCGACGATTAATAATTCCCTTTTTGTTTTGGTTTATGAAGAAGAGACGCCCAAATTGGGCGTCTCTTCTCATTTTTATATGCAGGTTTTGTATATTTGCAATAACCTGTTTTAAAATGCCATATGGAGGACAATGATGATTTTCTATCCCGGCGCGAACTGAGGAGATACAGCAAACAGATTATGATCCCCGAGATAGGCCTTGAAGGACAGAAGAAGATCAGGAAAGCCTCCGTAATGGTTATTGGAGCCGGAGGACTGGGATCTCCCGTGCTTCAGTATCTTGTAGCAGCCGGCATCGGGAAAATAGGGATCGTTGATTTTGATATGGTCAGCGAGGAAAACCTGCAGAGACAAATACTGTACGGGGCTGACGACGTGGGTAAACTGAAAGCCGTGATAGCAGGAAAGAGGCTTGAAAAACTTAATTCGTTCGTTAATATTGAAATTCTTAATATAAAGGTCGGCAGGGATAATGCCCTGCGTCTTTTCAGGGATTACGACATAATCATCGATGCCACCGATAATCTTGAAGCCAGGTACGTCATAAATGATGCCTGCGTCATCCTTGACAAACCCATGATTCATGGTGCAATCTATAAATTTGAAGCCCAGGTGGCTGTCTTTAACTACAGGGGAGGTCCCACATACAGGTGCTTCAATCCTTTCCGTGAAAAAAAGGATTCCCTGGACCCGGCTCCTTCCGAAGTCGGCATTCTCAATGTCCTGCCGGGCATCGCCGGAACCTGTATGGCCTGTGAAGCTGTGAAAGTAATAACCGGAACAGGGGAGATCTTTAGCGGGAAAGTGCTCATGATAAATATATACAAAAACACATACAGGCTTTTTTCCGTTAAGGCAGATCCGCAGAACCGGCTGATCAAAGAGATAAGTGATACTGAAATTATTAAATCTTAATGCATTAATTATGAGGCTTCTATTAATAAGCAATTCAACCAACCCGGGGGAGCCCTACCTCGATTATCCGAAACACAATATCAGGGAGTTTTTAGGCAAAGAGCCCCTTAAGGTACTTTTCATCCCCTATGCGGCCGTGACATTTTCGTACGATTTATATGAGGCAAAGGTTGCAGAAAGGTTTAATGAAGTTGGTCACAATATAGTATCGATCCATAAATTCGACGATCCCGTAAAAGCAATAAGCGAAGCTGAGGTTCTGGCCGTGGGAGGAGGCAACACCTGGAAACTGCTTAAGACAATAAGGGACAATAAGCTTATTGAGATCATACAAAAGCGTGTCAGGGAAGGAATGCCGTATATCGGGTGGAGTGCCGGATCAAATATGGCCTGCCCTACCATCATGACCACCAACGACATGCCTGTTGTGGAGCCCGGTCCCTTTACAGCCTTCAATCTTATCCCCTTCCAGATAAATCCCCATTATCTCGATGCAAACCCTGAAGGGCATGCCGGAGAAACACGTGAACAAAGAATACAGGAGTTCATTGAAGTCAATCCGCATGTCTATGTGGCAGGCTTGAGAGAAGGGACCATGCTTCTCCTTGAAGAAAACAATATCAGCCTGATCGGACCACGCAGTTTACGTATATTCAGGAAAGGAATGGCCCCCGATGAAAAACAGGCGGGAGACGATATCTCATTCCTTCTGAACAACTGAAAGACAATTCAATCAAATCATTTAACTTTGTCAACCGTCAGCGTTCCGCGATGGACGGTATTGATGGCTGAATATGAATAGATTTCTGAAGATATTTAAGATTTCGGCAGTGATATTATCTGTGTTACTGGCGCTGCTCTTCATGGCTTCGCTTGCCATGCAGGATAAAGTAGCGGGAATTATCCTCAGGTCGCTTGGGAAGAATATTTCAACCCGCTACGAATTCAAAAATATCAAACTGTCCTTTATCCGTAAGTTCCCAAGAGCTTCACTTGAGATGAAGGATGTAATAGTTTATTCATCTCCGGGTTATGATATATCAGCCTTTAAGGAATTCAACACCGACACCCTGCTCACCGCCGGGTCAGTATCTGCCGACTTTAAACTGACAGCTTTCTTAAAAGGGGTTTATACAATTGAAAATATCAGTGTCAGGGAAGGACGCTTAAACCTGTTCACTGACAGTACTGGAAAGGTTAATTACAATTTTTACGTGAAAGACTCTGAAAGAGACAGCTCCTCTGGTTTTACTATCGACCTTCAGAGGATCAACATCTCGGATATTTGGGTCACCTACAATAATCTTGCAACCCGGCTTCTGATAAAAGGAGTCGTCGGGGACGGAAGGCTTAAAAGCAGGTTCTCATCAGCCGACATTGACTTCAGCGCTGAGGGTTCGATGAGAATAGATCTTTTCCGTCTTTATAACTTTGTCATAAACAAAAGCATAGAAGCTAAACCCAGCCTGAGACTCTCAACTTCAGGAAATTTAATTACATTCAGCAGGAGTATCCTGGAACTTGATAACTATGTCCTGGGACTGGAAGGTACGATATCGCGTGAAAATGTATATGATCTCACCATAACCGGTGAAAATATCGACCTGGCAATGATTGCCGGATACCTTCCGGGAAGATACAGGGAAGATATTGAAGATTATGACCCTTCGGGAATTCTGAACATAAACACCAGGATCTACGGTCCGGCATCCAGAACAGTAAATCCGGGACTGGAAGTCAGCTTTGATCTCAGCGATGGAAATATCAGGTATAAAAAATCGCCTCTGGTACTCAGCGACCTTTCGCTAAAAGGATCTTTCACAAACGGCAGCGGAAGGATTCCTGCAACTTCATCGCTTTCTGTCAGCGGTTTCAGCGCTGCTCTGGGCTCATCACAATATCAGGGATCGTTGTTGCTGAATGATTTTGACAGGATGTACTGCAAATTATCACTTAAAGGGAAGGTGATACCAGCGGAAATAAAGGAATTTTTCGACCTGAAACAGGTGTCACAGGCAGGAGGAAGCGTTGACATGGATCTTTCACTCGAAGGGCCCCTGGACACCGAAGGCAAAATTAAGGCCGGGGAACTTCTCACCATGCATCCCGGTGCAGAATTGAGATTCAGTTCATTCAGCCTCGGACTGAACGAAAACAGCTTATTATTCGGGGATGTCAACGGACTGCTGAAGATAGCCGATACTTCTGTGGCCAGCGGACTGAGCTTTACCTTCAGGGATCACCTTATAAAACTCGACGGCTCCTTTATCAATTTCCCGGGCTGGCTGGCGGGTGAGCAGGTTATGCTGTCGGGTTATGCCGATCTGGGCTTTGACAGCCTGGAACCCGAAAAACTTTTTGCCACCGGGAAAAAATCAGGCACGGAAACAGCAATAGCGCAACGGTCTGTGAAATTTCCCGAAAGTGTGATACTTGACCTTGACCTGAGGGCAGATCAACTTAAATATAAAACCTTTTCTGCTTCCGGCATCTCCGGAAAATTCAGTTATGCCCCGGGTATACTGAACTTTAAAACCCTCGTCTTCAGTGCTCTTGAGGGAAACATGTCAGGTGATGGTTTCGTTGTTCAGAACAAGGACAAGACACATATCGGAAGGGGAAGCTTTCAGCTGGAAAGCATCGATGTCAATAAAACATTTACTTCATTCAATAACTTCGGACAGGATTTTATCGTAGCTGAAAACCTTGCCGGAACACTTTCAGGTTCGCTGTCGGTTTTATTACCCATGGATTCACTTTTAAAGCCTCAGGTTAAATCAGTTACTGCAGAAGGCAAATATCTTCTTCTTTCAGGTTCCCTTATAGATTTTGATCCCGTCAAGGAGCTTTCTAAATTTGTAGAACTGTCTGAGCTTCAAAATATTAATTTCGACAAACTGGAGAATGATTTCTTCATCAGGAACAACTATTTCTATCTTCCGCAAATGGAGGTCAAATCTTCGGCAGCAAATCTTTCAGTTAATGGAAAGCACGGTTTCGGAAATGATTTCGAATACCATGTTAAAATCCTGCTTTCAGAAGCATTGAGTAAAAAGATCCGGAAGCCTAAACCTAATACAACCGAATTTGGCGCTGTTCAGGAGGATGGTCTGGGAAGAACTTCCCTCCTGCTTAAAATTGCCAGCAAGGGTGATGACGTGAAAGTAAGTTATGACCTTAAGGCTGCCGGAACACAGGTAAAAAACGAAATAAAATCAGAAAGGAAGAGTCTCCGGACAATACTAAACGAAGAATACGGATGGTACGGCAATGACACAACACTTACCAGGACAAAACAGAGCCCTGCAAGGAAATTCCGGATCAGCTGGGAGGAAATAGATACGGTTAAGCTTAATAATTATTGAAAACCGGAATTGATACCAACAATTTTATAAAGAAAGGAATTGAAACAATACCGTCACCGAAGCTTATGGATGCTTTTCCTTTTCTTATTCGCCATTCTGGCCGGAACATCTTCTCTTGTTTATACCCGTTACCTTGTAGGTATCCTGAAACAGGAAGAGAGAAAGAAGGTTGAATTATGGGCGGAAGCGACACTTCTTATCATTTCGGCAGATTCGGTTGAAAATATAAGTTTTCCTTCATCTATCATTGAAAACAACAACACCGTACCTGTAATCCTGACTGACGGAAATGACAGGATCATAGCAGCAAAGAACTTCGATGAGATCAGGATGTCGGATCCCGGCTATCTTGAGACAGCCCTGTCAAAGATCAAAAAGCGGAACAGTCCAATTGAAATTGACCTCGGCAACAATTACATAAACCGTATCTACTACAAAGACAGCATAATACTCACCCAGCTTGTATATTACCCTTATGTTCAGCTGGGGATCATCCTGCTATTCATCATGGTTGCTTACCTGGCGCTGAGGGCATCGAGGAGGGCTGCCGACAACCAGCTGTGGGTAAGTATGTCAAAGGAAACCGCGCATCAGCTTGGTACTCCAACCTCATCGCTGGCGGGCTGGGTCGAAATACTGAACCAGAAATACCCGGAGATCTCACTTTCTCGGGAGATATCCCTTGATGTCGAAAGGCTGGAAAAGATTACCAACCGTTTTTCCGGAATAGGTTCAAAACCTGTACTTAAAGAAGATAATATTATTGCTATCGTTTCCCGTACTGTCGATTACCTTAAAACAAGGACTTCCTCAAAGGTACACTTCAGCATCGAAGCTGGAAAAAGCGACAGGATAATGGTCCCCGTCAATGCTTCACTTTTTGAATGGGTTATAGAGAACATCTCAAAGAATGCCATTGACGCCATGGAGGGAGATGGTGAGATAAGCTACAGGATCTTTGAATCGGGGAGAAATGTGATTACCGATATTTCCGATACCGGCAGGGGAATACCGGGTAAAGCTTTCAGGAAAATCTTCAATCCGGGCTATACCACAAAAATAAGAGGCTGGGGGCTTGGTCTTTCTCTTGCAAAAAGGATAGTTGAAGAGTTCCATGGCGGACGGATATATGTTAAAAGCTCGGAGCCGGGGAAGGGATCATGTATAAGGATAGTATTGAACAGGGATTAGCACTATTGTCTATCTTTGCACTCCACACTCATTAAGTGAATGAACAGAAAAGATATTGAGATAATGGCTCCGGCCGGGTCCTTCGAATCGCTGATGGCTGCGATAAGCGGAGGGGCTGATTCGGTATATTTCGGAGCGGAACAACTCAATATGAGAGCCGGCTCATCAAAAAACTTTTCGCCCGACGATCTGTCACGGATAGCTTCAATCTGCAGGGACAAGGGCCTTAAAAGCTACCTTACCCTTAATGTTGTCGTTTATGATGAAGAGCAGAACAGGATGCATGAGCTGGTGGATTTTGCAGTACAGAACGGTATTTCAGCCATCATTGCTTCCGATCCATCAGTAATAGTGTATGCCCGTTCGAGGGGTTTGGAAGTCCATCTCTCAACCCAGATGAATATTTCCAACAGCGAAACGCTGCGTTTATATTCACAGTGGGCCGATGTTGCGGTGCTGGCCAGGGAACTGAACCTTCAGCAGGTAAAAAAAATCCACGAAGCCATAATTGAAAATGACATTCGCGGGCCGAAGGGTGATCTCATGAAAATAGAAATGTTCATTCACGGGGCTTTATGCATGGCCATTTCGGGGAAATGCTACCTGAGCCTCCATGAGAACAACAAGTCGGCCAACCGTGGCAACTGTTACCAGACCTGCCGTAAATCGTATATCGTCACTGAAAAAGAATCAGGCTACCAGCTGGAGGTCGACAATGAATTCATCATGTCGCCGAAAGACCTGTGTACAATAGGTTTCATAGATAAGATCCTCGAAGCAGGAGCTTCAGTGCTGAAGATCGAAGGCAGGGCGAGGTCTCCAGAGTATGTCAGGGTCGTCACATCGTGCTATGACCAGGCCGTCAGGGCTGTTGCCGAAGGAACTTACACCCCGGAAAAGGTTAAAGAGTGGAAGGAGAAACTGGCAACGGTATTCAACAGGGGTTTCTGGGATGGCTATTACCTGGGAAGGAAACTGGGTGAATGGAACGACAGGTACGGATCAGCGGCAACAAAAAGAAAACTATACACAGGTAAGGTCACCAATTATTTTTCCAAAGCCGGAGTTGCAGAGATCAAGCTGGAGAACGGCGATCTGGAAAGAGGTGATACCCTCCTTGTGACCGGTCCCACTACGGGCGCTGTAGATTTTGTCGCAGAAGAGATCAGGGTCGATCTTAAGGAAAGTGTCAAAGCTTTGAAAGGCGAGTTCTGCTCGGTTAAAACACCGTTCGTCCTCAGGAGGTCTGATAAAGTTTACAGGTGGGTGGATCATAAAGATCTTCACCAGGAGGACTGATAATTCACCGGATCTTTATTTTGCCGGCTGCCTCAAGAAGGGTTGAGGCATTTCTTGAGATATCATCCGTATCTGTTTCAATTTCAATTACCTGTCCGCTTCTCTTCTGCCTGATTCCGTACATATAGGCTTTATCATAATATGACAGGGTAATTTCTATTGCTTTTGCAAAATCCTTTGTTTCGACAGCTTCTATTGCAGCTTTGGTGTTATCGCCGCCAAGACGTTTGCTGATACGCAAAACCGACTCCTTTAGTTGTTCCTGCGGGTACAATGAATATTCTGCAATAAGCCGTGGAAGCCTGTCTCTGACACTCATAAGAAGGATTATTGCCGGGGAGTTTTTTATGTGGCTGAAAAACTGATCGGGCATAAAAACCGTTCCTATATTACGGCTTTCGTCCTCAAGCCATACTCTCCTGCTCCTGTCAAGTCCCGACCATTCAACAGCCAGCAGGTTTGAAAAATGTTCTGATGTGGGCTGGGGTGGCTGCCCCAAAGCGCCGAATGCCGAACCTTTGTGATTCGCAAGACCCTCAAGGTCGATAACCTGTTCACCCAGTGTGGCCAGATGCCGGAGGATATGAGTTTTGCTGCTTCCTGTCATTCCTCCGAGGACAATAACTTTTTTCTTTTCGGAGAGAACAGAAAGAACATGGTTGCGGTAAGCTTTGTAGCCCCCTTCCAGGATATATGTTTCAATACCTGCAAGCGAAAAAAGCCATGCCATAGCTTCTGAGCGCATACCCCCGCGCCAGCAATGTACCAGGAGCCTGTTTTCGGCTGACGTTTTCATTGCCGCCATAAGTTTCAGATGCATCTTCGGTCCGCTTAACTCAAGACCTTTCAGAATTGCTTTTCTCCTTCCCTCCTTTTTGTAACTGGTTCCGACAAGCGCCCGTTCATGATCTTCAAAAAGCGGGATGTTTACAGCCCCCGGAATATGACCTGCCAGGTATTCTGAGGGAGTTCTGACATCAACTACGGGAATATGGTCAGACAATTGAAGGAATTGTTCAATATCTGTTTTTTTTATCAAAACGGAGGTCATGGCTGACTTTATGGTTCAGGGGCAAAATATGCCGGATAATTATCAGGGTCAGGAAATGGTAAAATTACGTGCCAGGAACTTTCTGAGTTCTTCCAGCCTTAGTGGTTTGGTGATGAATTCCCTGATCCCTGAGAGTTCCGCTTTTTGTCTGGCTTCAGGCATGTTATCGGCTGTAAGAGCTACAATAAGCATGTTCCTGTCATTGGCCATAATTTTCCTTGCAGCTTCAAAACCGTTCATGACAGGCATCAGAAGGTCCATAAAAATGAGATCATATTGTTTCTGTTCTGCCAAACGGCAACCTTCCTTTCCGTCGCCTGCCATATCGCAGGAATAACCTATGGTCCGGAGCATGGTGCTGATGACTTTCTGTGTCAGCTTATTATCCTCAACAACCAGGATGCTGATATCTTTTTTAAGGCGCCGGGCTTCCGGAAGCTCCTGCCCGGTTTCAATATATGGAAAACATTCCTGAAGGGCAAAACGGAAATCAACGGGGTCAAAAGGTTTAATGAAGTAATTGTCAACACCCATGGTGATTGATTTCAGGTAATTACCTTCCATGTCGTTCGAGCTTACCATCATGATCACAAAAGAACCTGAAAGATTGTTATCATATAGGGTTTCTGCTACATCAAAACCGTTGAAATTGCGGTCGTCGAGAATGATAATCAGATTATACCGGTCGTCGGGGTGATCAAGGTTTTCCCTGATCTGACCGGGTGTGGACCTCTGAAAACTCGTAACTGATATATTCAGTCCCAGTTTGTGAAAATCATTCAGGAGATCCTCATCGCGACCCTGCTGACCTGTTATGACAAGCGTCCTGATTTGCTCAAACTGTGTTATTGCAGTGTTATCAATATCCTTTGTGGTTTTGTCGTTTGAATAAGCCACAATTGTGAAGGTGACCTTTGTTCCCTTTTTAGCTGACAGACCGGAAGGGCTTATGGCTTTAAGCTCTCCTCCCATTAACATAACAAGCTGACGGGCAAGTATTGTTCCTAAACCCGACTCATCACCGCTGACAGAAGCTCTTGAGTCAAGACTCACCTCATCACCGAATATCATTCCGAGGTCTTTTTCATTAAAAAAGGCACCCGTGTCAAGAAGCTCAAATCCAAGGGTTATGATCCCTTTTATGTTGTTTTTCAGCCAGCATTTAAGTTTTATTTCCCCTTCCGTCGTGTTGGCAGCAGCATGGCTTATGAGGCTTGTAAATATCTGACGCAATCTTACCGGATCGGTGATTATGTTCTCCGGCACGTTTTCCTCAACAGTGCAGGAGAAGGTGACGGGCCTGCCAGCAATATGTGTTCGTGCAATCTCTTCGCAGTAGGAGATCTCTCCGCGCAGGTTGAAAGGTATCTCATTAATTATCAGCTTCCCTGTTTCGATCTTCGAAAAATCGAGCATGTCGTTGATGATGTTCAGAAGCATTTCCGAAGATTTTCTGAGCATAAGCACTATTTCTTTCACATTATCCGGCATGCCACGGCTACCCAGAATATCTGTCATTCCTATAATTCCATTCAGGGGTGTCCTTATCTCATAACTCATCCTGGCCATAAATTCTGATTTTGCCACATTGGCTCTTGCCTCCTGTTTGCGGGCTGCTTCCAGTATTGTAACGTCCGCAAGAAGATCCATTGAAGCCATTTCTCCCAGATAGTCAACAGGAATTGTGTGCCTTAAAAGGATCTTTTCTTCATTCTCCTTTTTCAGGATTACAAACTGGTCGGGGTTAAATGCTCCACCGAGGTGTTTGGAGAAATAATTATTGGTATCGTAAATCGATGTCTCGGGAAATACCCTGCCCTTCATTTCTGATACGTCTTTGTAGGAATAGATGGCAGCAGCCGTACTGTTTGCCATCAGTATTTCCCTCCCGGAATTATATATCAGCACTCCTGCCGGCATAGCTTCAATAATATGAAGCAGAGTTTTTTCAGATTGCTGCAGCCGTAATAATTCAGGTTTGCCAGCCCTGATAAAACGCCAGAAAATATAGATAATAACTAATATCAGCAATAGTGTGCCGGCTACTATGAAGATGGAATTCCGGGTAATGTATTTCTGGAAAAAATCGGTCGGGGCCGAAAATACCAATGCAAGATCTTTTGTCAGCAGCTGTGTTGAATAGTACGAGGAAATGATTGTTTCAGTACTGCCGTTGATGGCAGCCTGGTGTACCATATTTGCAATGGATCCCGATTCAATTGCCGTAACTATCTTTTCTGTCTGAAAATAATTAATCTGAGTTCCCGAATTATTAAAAATAATCTCTCCCGAATCGCTTAAAACCCATTGCCACTGGTAATCGGTAAGATTGAATTCAAGGAATAAAGCTTCAAAATATTTCTGGAAATCGATTGACACAACAATGTTACCCACGGCTTCATTATTGTCGAGTACCGGAAGAATGTATTCAAATCTTCTGTTGTTGAAGAAAAGGCCTTCGGGGCTGATAATTTCATTCTGAAGGTTGGTGGTAAATTTCTGGTCGAGCCAGTCTTCGTCTTTTCTGAGCGTATACTCATTTTTCCTGTTGTCGAATATCCTCATGCCGGTGATAAAATCCTGGTATTTGGAATAGAAAAGCTTCATGTTTTCTATTGCCCTTGTTTCGTTCTCTTGATTGGTAAAGAACTTCACGAGGTCATCGGTAAAGCTTATACGATTAAGGTCGCTAAGGAAGTTAAGATTTGTATTATCGACTGAAAGACCTACTATCTGAACCTGTCTGTCGAGAAGATTGGTTATATAGTTGATCTGTTTTTTATAGAAATTGTAGTAATAAATAACATTGAGGAAGATGATTATAAAAAGCACGCTAAAGACGATAGTAAAGACTCTTTTCATCCCTTATCCTGTTTTTATCGAAGATGGCATAAAGATAATTTAAATCATCAACTGCTGTCAATCTTCAGCGGTATTTGCTGTTTTCATCTTCAAGGATATTAATATAACTGCGGTACCGGAGAGGGTTTATTTCACCTTCTTCGACTGCTTTTCTGACCGCACATCCGGGTTCATCGAGATGAAGACAGTTATAGAACCTGCAATTATGTGATATCCTGAAGATTTCAGGGAAAAAATGATATATCTCGTTCCTTTCCATATCCACTACCCCAAAACCCCTGATCCCCGGTGTGTCGATAACGTAACCACCAAAAGGCATACTGTGCATTTCGGGGAAGGTTGTAATGTGCTTACCCTGTTTATGGTATTCGGAGATATCTCCTGTTTTAAGTTTCAGGGCCGGATTAAGGATATTCAGCAGTGAGCTTTTTCCAACTCCGGAATTTCCTGAAAGAAGACTGGTTTTGTTTTTCATCCGTTGCCGCAGGGCATCAAGCCCGGCGTTTTCTTTCAGCGACAGGGGAAAACATTCGTAACCGATTTCAACATACATGTCCATCAGTTCTTTCATTCTGTTGAATTCGGCTTTACCATAAAGATCTGTCTTGTTTATGATTATACAGGCGGGGATCCTGTAAGCCTCGGCTGTGACCAGGAAACGGTCAATAAATTCGACAGGTGTTTCGGGCATTATTATCGTTATCATCAGGAAGACACTGTCGATGTTCGCGGCAATGATCTGGGATTGTTTCGAAAGGTTTGATGATTTACGAAGTATGTAATTTCTCCTGTCAAGTACATCCGTTATTATACCTGTTCCGGCTGTGGTATCAAATTCAAATTCCACATTGTCGCCAACGGCAACAGGGTTGGTCGTTTTAAGATCTTTGGTCCGGAATTTACCTTTGATAATGCATTCTGTGACAATTCCTTCACCGTGAAGAACCCTGTAGCGGCTGCCTGTTGATTTTATGATTATCCCTCTTTCCAATTATGAAGCGTCAGGGAACAAATTTAGCTATTCTGGCTGTAATTGCATAAAAAAGCAGAGAACGCCGGGGCAGTTCTCTGCATATCTAAAGATACTTTTGAGTATCAGTTTTCTGAAGCCATAAGCAGGAATGGTTTCATTTCGAAGCTGTGGTAGAATGGCCTTAGTCTTTCTGTATTATAGTGTTCCGAAACTTTCACGATCTTCTTCGATGATGTAACCACATCGATGGGAACATTATCGTAGCGTCCGTTTTTGAGCACGACGATCCTTCCGTGTACACCTTTAAGTATCAGGTCAAGAGCAAGGTTGCCATATGCCATCGGAACAATTGAGTCGAGGGCATCGGGGTCTCCGCCGCGAACAAGGTAACCCAGTTTCTGGTTGATGGTATTTATTGTTTTTCCATGGTTATATTTTCCCGATAGTTCTTTGATCCTCTGTGAAACCACGTCTCCAATTCCTCCTAGTTTGGCATGTCCGTAAGCATCTCTTTCGCTATCGGAGAATATCATTTCTCCGCCCTTGAACATAGCTCCTTCCGATACCAGCACTATCGAATATTTACTCGGGTTCTGGTTTCTGTCCTCCACAAGCAGTTTAGTAAGAAGCTCAATATCAAACTTATACTCGGGGATGACACATCTGTTTGCCGAACCGGCCATTGTCGGAAGCATGGCAGTGAAACCGGCATAGCGCCCGAAAACTTCCAGCACCATGATCCTCTCATGAGAACCGGCTGATGTTCTGAGGGTATTCGTCATCTGAATGGTACGCGACACACAGGTGCTGAAACCTATGCAATAGTCGGTTCCGGGAACATCATTATCCATGGTTTTGGGAATTGCAACCACTTTCACTCCCTGTTTGTAGAGATGAACCCCGTAACTGAGAGTGTCGTCACCACCAATGGGAACCAGGTAATCGACACCAAGCCATTCCAGGTTTTTGATAATCTCCGGGGTCAGGTCGTTGATCTCTTCCTTGTAGATGTCCTTAAGGTGGTCGGGTACTGTTGACCTGGTTACATGACTGGGTCTGGTACGCGATGTATGAAGGAATGTTCCTCCCGTACGTCCTGCTTTATTAACTATATCATCGGTGAGGGAAATAACGTTGTTACTGTTGTCGGCTTTTGGATCCCTGATGAGCTCTGTAATACCTGCCCAGCCTCTTCTTAGTCCGATAACTTTATATCCTTCCCGGTTGGCACGTATAGTAACAGCACGTATGGCCGGGTTCAGTCCGGGAACATCTCCACCTCCAGTGAGGATGGCTATTATACCCTTTGTTTTCTTTACATTAACACTCATTTCCTGTTTTTTTGTATTTGCCATTTTCTTTGATTTTTTTCGACCTTAAAAGTATAACATTTTCATATTTTTGCAAACATAGTGCAGGCTGTCATTGTTTTAATGATTACAGACTCTGTTTTTATAAATATTTAACATGCCGGCTGAAAAATCAAATAAAGGGAAAGTGCTTATTACAGGAGGAAGTGGTCTTGTAGGTATGCATTTAACATCACTGCTTCTGGAAGAAGGATACACTGTTGTCCATCTCTCAAGAAAACAGGATCAGTTTGGAAAGGTACGGGTATACAGATGGAATCCTGAGAAAGGTATTCTCGATCCTGCCATTTTCTTCGGTGTTGACCATATCGTCCACCTTGCCGGCGCAGGCATAGGCGAAGGACGGTGGACCAGAAAAAGAAAGGAAGATATACTGAAAAGCAGGGAAGATTCAGCCCGGCTGATACATTCTGTAGTTACTGCCGGCAATTTTCCTGTAAAGTCTTTTATTTCTGCATCGGGAGCCGGTTATTACGGCATGAGAACTGACGAAAAGATATACACCGAGGAAGATCCGCCGGGATCAGGTTTTCTCGCTTCGGTATGTCACAGATGGGAAGTTGCTGCAGATCTTTTTGATCATTCAGGTATAAGAACGGTAAAAATACGGACCACCCTGGTCCTTGACGCTGAGAATCCCGCAATGAAAAAGCTGCTGCTGAGTTCTTGCACGGGGATACTGTCCGGCGTGGGAAGCGGTAAACAGTATATGCCGTGGATACATATCAGCGATCTTTGCAGGATTTATTTAAAAGCCATCACCGATACTTCGCTTGCCGGTGCTGTCAACGCCTCGGCACCCGGTCATGTTACACATAACGAATTTATGAGAGCACTTGCCTCGGTAAGGGGAAAGTGCCTTTCTCCTGTCAACGTACCGGCATTTTTACTTTCAGCATTTTTGGGTGAAATGGCAGAAGTTATCCTTAAGGGAAGCAGGATTTCCTCCCGGAAAATTATCAATGCAGGTTTTGATTTCAGGTACAGTCAAATTGAGGAGGCACTTCGCGATGTTATGAGCGGAGGGCAGATATCGTAATTTTATTTTTGAATCTGCCTTGCTGTTTCTTTTACAATGTATTCATTGTGTGTTCAATAAAGATCTTAATGCCTATGGCAATAAGTATAAGCCCGCCCATTATTTCAACCCGGTAACCCAGTCTTTTCCCGGCCGATTTGCCAATTCTGATAGCCGTCATGGCTGCGAGGAATGTAATGATCCCTATAACAACTCCTGAAAACCATATCCGGAAATCAAGAAGAGCAAAGCTTATTCCTACAGCCAGGGCATCTATACTTGTTCCAATCGAGGCGGCAATGAGTTCGGGTGTTCTGGTATAGTCCCTGCGTCTCTCTTCTTCTTTTCTGGTGATAGCTTCCGCTATCATACGCACACCCAGAAAAGCCAGCAGGATAAGTGCAACCCAGTGATCGGCTGCTTTAACAAAACTACTCATAAGTGAGCCTATGAAAGATCCGATAATAAGTAATCCTGCCTGAAAAAAAGCCATCACGAGTGCCACCCTGACGGCTTCACGGAAGATGATCCTGCTCTGAACCACACCAAAGGAGAGAGAAACTGCGAAAGTGTCAAACGACAGACCAAGGGCAATGGCAAATATTGTTATGAGATCCATGTTTGTTCTGTTAGGGCAAAAATATAACATAAAACGACACAGAACTTTTTTTTTAAATTGAATGTCTATATTTGGGCTTCCAAAACAGTTATATGAGAGCCGTAATCCAGAGAGTAAGCCGTGCATCGGTAACTGCGAACGGAAAATTTAAAGCTGAAACAGGAGCCGGGCTTCTTGTATTTGCAGGCATTGAAGAAGATGATGATATAAGCGATGTGGAATGGCTTGCGGGAAAGATAGTCCAGCTCAGGGTTTTTAACGACAAGGATGGAATAATGAATCTTTCTGTGACAGAAACAGGAGGAAGCATTATGGTAATAAGCCAGTTCACCCTTCATGCAAAAACAAAAAAGGGCAACAGGCCTTCATATATCAGGGCGGCACGGCCGGAAAAAGCAATACCTCTGTATGAAAAGTTCGTGGAGAGAATAACACTGCTTACAGGCAGGGAAACAGCTACCGGTGAGTTTGGGGCCATGATGGATGTAAGTCTCGTTAATGACGGCCCTGTAACAATAATCATCGACACCAGGAATCGGGAGTAGGTATCCAGTTCGAAAAATTATGATGAGCCATGGCAAAACAAATGAAGCAAAGGTCCTGAAGAGGTCTGTTTTACTTGTTGCTTCATTCGCAGCCTTTCTGACTCCTTTTCTTGGTTCGGCAGTGAATCTTGCACTGCCTGCCATCGGAAGGGATCTGAATGCCAACGCAATAAGTCTTGGCTGGGTTATCAGCAGCTTTACCCTCTCCTCAGCCGTATTTCTCCTGCCTTTTGGAAGACTGGGCGATATCAGGGGAAGGAAAAAGGTCTTTTCACTTGGGATAATTCTTTTCACAGTCTCCACCTTTCTGATCCTCTTCTCAGGGAGCATAAGCTATCTTATTGTGATGAGAATAGTACAGGGACTTGCAGGAGCCATGATTTTCGGCACCAGCCTGGCTATTCTCACTTCTGTTTTTCCTCCGGGAGAAAGAGGCCATGCAATGGGCATTACCATAACTTCCACATATTTCGGGCTGTCTGCCGGTCCGGTGATAGGAGGGTTTCTTACCGAATCATTCGGCTGGAAAAGCATTTTCGCTTTTCTTGTTCCGTTAGGGATCATCTCCTTATGGTTTATTTATAGAAAAATGAAGGGTGAGTGGGCAGAAGCTAAAGGAGAAAAATTCGACTGGAAAGGATCGCTGGTGTATGGGGTGTCTCTTTCTGCGTTCATGTATGGTTTTTCCATACTGCCATCAACGACAGGCTGGGTACTTATAATCGCCGGCATCCTGATAGCCATATTTTTTGTTCTGTATGAAAAAAATGTCGATCATCCGGTTTTCGACATAGGTCTGGTAATAAGGAATCGTGTTCTTGGCTTTTCGGGACTGGCAGCGCTGATCCATTATGCTGCCACCAGCGCCACGGGCTTCTTTATAAGCCTTTACCTGCAGTATCTTAAAGATCTTGATGCCAGGACTGCAGGATTGATTATGATCTCACAGCCAATAGCCATGGCTCTTCTGTCTCCCCTTGCGGGACGTTTATCCGACAGGATGAACCCTGGTGTAATAGCTTCTTCCGGAATGGCCCTTACTGCTGTCGGATTAATTTTTCTGTGTTTTATAAACGGTTCTACCTCTTTCGTTTACATAATAGTACTTCTGGTGATAATGGGGATAGGTTTTGGTCTTTTCTCGTCGCCCAATTCAAATGCCATCATGAGTTCGGTTGAAAAGAAACATCTGGGAATAGCTTCGGGTATTGTAGGAACAATGAGAATGATAGGCCAGATGACCAGTATGGGTATTGCGATGATGTTAATATCTCTTTTCATGGGAAAAGAAACAATAAATCCTTCAACCTATCCAAACCTGATAACTGCAACCCGAACGGGATTCGTGATCTTTTCAATTCTGTCGGTTGCAGGGATATTTGCATCCCTGGCAAGGAACCGGAAGCTGGCATCAGGCTAATCATCCATTTCGCTGCCTGCCGATTTTTAGTCCGGGCACAACTAAATTTTAAAATTGATCTGTTATAATAACAAAAAAGATTAAATTGACACCGTTCTTTGTTATCAGTTAACCGAACGAAAACTACATCACCAAGGCATTATGACAAAACTATATGAAAAACTTTTCAGATTATGTCCTGCGGAATCAGAGATCAGAAAAGGGTTAAAATCTGTTTCTTCAGCTGTTCCTGTTACTCCCGGAAAACATCTTCTGATGAATATTCTGAATGTGATCGACCTTACAAGCCTTAATACAACCGACAACAAGAGCAACATCTTAAGGCTTACCGGAACGGTAAACAGTTTCCAGGGCCGCTTCAGTAACATACCCAATGTTGCAGCTATCTGTGTATATCCTAATTTCGTGGGGGTGGTAAAGGAAAAACTCAGCGCCAAAAATGTCAGAATAGCTGCTGTGGCCGGTTCTTTCCCGACTTCCCAGACATTCCGGAGCATAAAGATCGCCGAATGTAAGATGGCTGTCGACGCCGGTGCTGATGAAATAGATATGGTTGTCCCGCTGGGGGCCTTTGTGGGTAAGGATTATGCTTCTGTTGCTGACGAGATAAGGGAAATAAAGGAAGCTATCGGAGAGAGGACGCTTAAGGTTATCATTGAGTCGGGCCTTCTCGGTGATTATGAACTTATTTTCAAGGCATCAATGCTCGCTATGGACGCGGGCGCCGATTTTATAAAAACTTCCACAGGTAAAGTTAACGTATCGGCCACTCCAGAAGCGGCTTTTGTAATGTGCAGGGCTATTTCCGATTTCTATGCCGAGACGGGCATCATGGTCGGATTCAAGGCTGCCGGTGGTATCTCTGCTGTGGCCGATGCAGTTATTTATCACCAGATTGTAGAGCAAAGTCTTGGCCCCGACTGGACCAGTAACAAATATTTCAGGATAGGAGCCAGCCGACTGGCAAACAATATCCTTTCCGAAATTGCCGGTGAGCGACATGAACATTTCTGATTATGAACCCGAAAACCTGTCGCAGGATACATTAAGCCGCAAACCTGTTTTTTCGCCGGATGATACTGCCGGAGGGGGTGTAACTTTCAGACAGGATGCTTCAAAATCATTCCCTTTCCTTTTCATCGAGAGGAACAAAAATCTTGAAAAAGACTCGCAAACAAGGATAATCAAATCTCTCAGGCAGGGGGAGCCGCTTGCAGCACAGGTATTTCATTACGACTGGATTATTTTTATTGTCCTGCTGTCGGCATTTTTCTATGCCTCTCTCCCGGCTTACAGCAGGAAGCTGTTCCCCGGAGCAACGCGCTTTTTCCTGTTCAGGGGGATAAACGACCCTGAGGCAAGGGAGACCTCCGAGTTGTTTCACTGGCAATCGACGATATTCAACCTTATCACTTTTATCAATATATCTCTCTTTTGCTTTTTTGCTCTGACTTTTCACAGGGTCTTACCTGGCTCTGAACCACCGGTAATAATGTGGCTCATAACACTTGCTGTAGTGATCATTTCAATAACAATACGTCACCTGACATCTATTGTTACAGGTATCTTCAGTGGTCAGACAGAGGCTTTCAATGAGTATATAATCACAATTTACCAGTCATATCGCTATATTGCCTTTGGTTCAGTGGTTCTGGTAAGTCTTATTTCATACACGGGAATTTTTAGTCCCGTTTTCTTTATTGTTACAGGTTATATTATTTTCGGGATCCTTTATATTATGAGGATCATCCGCCTTCTGATGATTTTTCTGAAGAGAAGACTTTCTATTTTATATTGGATTTTATACCTTTGTGCGCTGGAAATTTTACCTGCTGCCATTGTTATAAAGTCGGCGGCTAGCCTGTTTTAGAGTTTCAGGTGGTACTTTGAACGTCAAACTAAAACTGTAACAAGTTGAAAATCAGAAAGATTCTAGTATCCCAGCCAGAGCCGGCGAATCCGAAATCTCCTTATTTCGATCTGGCTAAAAAATACAACCTTAAAATTGATTTTAAACCTTTCATCCAGGTTGAAGGTGTCTCTTCAAAGGATTTCCGACAGCAAAAGATCAACATACTGGACTTCACTGCGGTTATCTTCACAAGCAAGACAGGAATTGATCATTTTTTCAGGATATGTAATGAATTGCGTATTACCGTGCCGGATACGATGAAGTATTTCTGCATTACCGAGAATGTTGCTTTCTACCTTCAGAAATATATCATTTACCGGAAAAGGAAAATCTTCCATGGTAAGGCCAAGTTCCAGGATCTTATCGATATTATTGTTAAACACCGTGACGATAATTTCTTTGTGCCCCTCTCAGAACCTCATAACGCAGAGATCCCTGAACTTCTGGATAAAAACAAAATCAGTTATACCATTGGCACACTTTATAAGACCATCAGCAGTAATACACTGAACGTCAAGGATTTTGATTATGACATTCTCGTCTTTTACAGCCCATCAGGAATCAAATCGCTTAAAGAGAATTTTCCTGATTTTGTACAGGGCGAAATCAAAATTGCTGCCTTCGGCCCTACCACAGCCTGTGCCGTTGAACAGGAAGGTCTCAGGCTCGACATTAACGCTCCGAATCCCAAAGCACCTTCCATGACAATGGCTCTCGATCTCTGGCTCAAGGAGTTTAACAAGAACTGCAGATAACCTGCTTCGTCTGAAGTAATATGTTTTCATCATACCATGGCCGACACTGTCAGTGACTGACTTTTGTAAATGAACCACGCGCCTGAAACATTCAGCAAGAAAGAGAGGCTCTGCAGTAAAAAGATCATTGCTCTTCTTTTTGAGGAAGGAGAAGTTCTATACACTCCCCTGTTCAGGATTATCTGGATTCCGGGCTCTTTTCCCGGCGAGAGCCCTGCTCAGGCAGCTTTTTCCGTCTCAAAGAAAAATTTCCGCAGGGCTGTCGACAGGAACCTGTTGAAAAGAAGAATGAGGGAAGCCTACAGGAAAAACAAAAATGAACTTTATAACACATTGATTGCCTGTAATTCATCAATTGCATTCATAGTTATTTTCAGAGCAGCCGTCATCGTCAGTTACGTTGAAATTGAAAAGGCAATGAATGAAGTGATCAAAAAGCTTACAATTGCTGTAAAGGCAAAAAAGGTTGATTGTTAAAGTTATATTAATAAGCCGGTTCGCGGCTTCATTCAAAAATTTTCTTATTATTTTCGCCGGTCCGTTCCCGGAACGGACCGCAAAACAAAATTTTACCGTATGAGAAAATTCCGATCTGTCAGGCTTGTTATAATACTGGGGCTTCTTATAGTGGCAGGCACAGGTGCCGCATTTTTTTCCGGCCAGGAAACCCGTGATTTCAGGATTGCAAAAAATCTCGATATTTTCTTTTCATTTTTCAGGGAACTAAACACCTTTTATGTAGATGAAATCGACCCTGATAAAATTATCAGGACAGGTATTGATAATATGCTTAAAACCCTCGATCCCTACACTGTTTTCTATCCGGAGTCGGATGCTGATGAGTTTGCCATCCTCACCACAGGTAAATATGGCGGTATCGGATCTCTTATCCGGGGAGGCGGCGAATATGTTGTCATAAGCGAAGTTTACAGGGGTTTCCCTGCCGACCTGGCGGGTATAAAAGCAGGAGACAAGATTAAGGCTGTTGACGGAGTATCACTCAGAGGAGCCACTTCCGAAAAGGTTAGCGACCAGCTTAAAGGAAACCCCGGCACTGAAATAACTTTAACTATTCTGAGGAACGGCGAAGAGAAGGATTTCAGGGTCAGGCGTCAGAGAATAGCAATCCCTGCCGTCCCCTATTACGGAATGACAGGCAATAATACCGGCTATATCAGGTTTTCTTCCTTTACCCAGGGATGTCACCAGGAAGTTAAAAACGCCCTTCTTGAACTAAAAAAGAACAATCCGGATAATATTATCCTTGACCTCAGGGGTAATCCGGGCGGTATTCTGACTGAAGCAGTTGAAATTGTCAATCTTTTTGTAGGCCCTGGTAACAACGTCGTTTCCACAAAAGGAAAAGTCAGCCAGTATGATGAAACCTTCAGGACCACCAGGGCCGCCGTCGATGAGGATATCCCTCTGGCTGTACTCATAAACAGAAGTTCTGCATCAGCTTCCGAAATAGTGGCAGGAGCAATTCAGGATCTCGACAGGGGCATCATTGTCGGACAGAGGTCTTACGGAAAAGGACTGGTACAGGTTTCGAGGCCACTTAGTTATAATGCCCAGCTTAAGGTAACAACAGCTAAATATTACATTCCCAGCGGAAGATGTATTCAGGCACTGGATTTTTCACACCGCAATGAGGATGGCAGTGTGGGTTATATTCCGGATTCGCTGATAACGGAATTCCGTACACGTAAGGGCAGAGTTGTAAAAGACGGAGGAGGTATTACACCTGACGTCCATATAGCTCCTGCTCCCCTCAGCCAGTTAACGGCCGAACTATATCTCCGGAATTTTATTTTCGACTATGCCACGGAATATTTCTGGGCTAATACCGGTATTAAAACACAGTCAGATTTTGTGTTTACCGACAGCGATTATTCCGGTTTCAGGAATATGCTTCTGAAAAACAATTTCAGCTATACCACCATTACGGAAACGTCGTTGAAAGAATTGATCGAAAATGCAAAGAAGGAAAAATACTACGATATTCATAAAGACCTTTTTACAAGGCTGGAGAAGGAGGTGACTCATAATCTAGACCATGACCTGGAACTGTTCAGGGAAGAAATTCAGGAACTTCTGGAAGAAGAGATACTGAGCCGCTACTTCTATGATGAAGGAGCAATAGAGTGGTCGCTGAATGAGGATGAACAGGTAAAGAAAGCCGTGGAGCTTCTTAACAGCCCTGACAAATATGGCTCACTTCTGAGCGGAAAACCGGTAACAATATTTATCAGTAATTCAGAAGGTAATTCTTCAGTGGCTTTTTCAAGGGAGACACTTTCCGGAGAAAAATTCCCTGTCTAGGCCAGATAGGGCATTTGCCATTCCTGAGAATTATCTTCATATATTTCCTTCTTCCAGACCGGGAATCTTTCCTTTATCAGTTCAACTGCACCTGAACATGCAGCCTGCGCCTGATGTCTGCGATGCCCTGACACCATAACCAGCAGCGATATTTCGCCTGCGCTTACGATACCCGTGGAATGACGGATTTCTATCGATCCAACATCATCATACTGAAGCAGAATTGACTGTATAATGTCTTCAGCTTCACGGTTAACCATCGATTCGTAAGCAGAGTATTCTATCGCCTTCACGGTCTTTCCTCCTTTAATATCGGCGCGAACCCGGCCCAGAAACACACTGTGAGCTCCTGTTTCCCCGTTCTGGTCTTTTAAAGAAAGAAGGGATGAGATCATCTCATTTGTTATTGGCCCGTCAACCAGAATTTTTCCTGTCATAGGCGGAATATATTGTCAGCCCCCGGTGAATGGCGGCAAAAATGCCACCTCATCCTGATCACGGAGCTGAGGTTCATCGTTTACAAGTTCATTATTGACAGCTACCCTGTATGTGTAATGAGCTATTGTGGGGTAGTCGTCCCTGATCCTGAGCATCAGGTCGGAAAATGATTCCACATTCCTGTAATGCCTGAACATGGTTTCCGTTACCTCTGCAAGAACACCGAAAAAAAGCACTTTTATTTCCATGGGTCATTTAGCTTCAAACCAGTTGCTGCCAGTACCGTGGTCGACTTTCAGAGGGACGACAAGCTTTGCGGCACCTGACATTTCGGATGTAACCAAAGCTGATAGTCTGTCAAGTTCATTCTCAGGAACCTCGAAGATAAGTTCGTCGTGAACCTGCAGTATCATTTTCGAACGGAAATTACCTTCCCTGAGCTTCCTGTCGATCCTTATCATTGCGATCTTGATGATGTCGGCGGCAGAACCCTGGATAGGTGCATTGATCGCGTTTCTCTCGGCATTTCCCCTTACAACCTGATTTCGTGAATGAATATCGCGAAGATATCTGCGCCGGCCGAACATAGTCGTTACATAGCCTTTTTCCCTCGCTTTCCTGATACTTTCATCCATGTAAACCTTAACACCGGGATAGGAACTGAAATAACCGTCGATGAGTTCTTTTGCTTCTTTCCGTCCTATCGTAAGTCTTTCCGATAGCCCGTAAGAAGAAATACCGTAAATGATGCCGAAATTTGCCGTTTTAGCCCTGCTTCTCATTTCCCGGGTCACATCAGAAAGGCCTACCCCGAAGATCTTTGCTGCAGTGGCTGCATGAATATCGTTGCCCGAAAGGAAATCGGCAATCATGCTTTCATCATGGCTCAGGTGAGCCATAAGCCGTAGCTCTATCTGCGAATAATCGGCAGAAAAGAAAACATGTCCCCCGGCGGGCACAAAGGCTTTTCTGATCTCCCGTCCTCTTTCATCCCTCACAGGTATATTCTGCAGGTTGGGATTGTTTGAGCTTAAACGTCCGGTAGCGGCTACAGCCTGGTTGAAAGAGGTATGTATACGCCCTGTTTTTTTATTTACCAGCTGAGGAAGAGCTTCAACATAGGTAGTGAGCAGTTTTTTCAAGCCCCTGTATTCCAGCACCTTGTCAACTATGGGGTGCCTGTGCGACAGTCGTTGAAGTATTTCTTCGTTGGTAATAAACTGTTTGGTTTTTGTCTTCCTCGCATTTTCATCAATTTTAAGCCTGATGAAGAGAATGTCTCCCAGCTGTTTTGGTGATGAAATGTTGAATTCTGTACCAGCCAGATCATAGATTTCTTTTTCCAGGGAAATAATATCGTCGCGCAAAGTAGCGGTTATTGAACCAAGTTCCTTTATATCAAGAATAACGCCGTTCCTTTCAATTCTTGCAATGACAGGTATAAGTGGCATTTCAATTTCCGACGAGAGCTTATCCAGTCCTTCGGCTTTTATCCGTGGTTCGAAGAGTGTTTTCAGCTGAAATGTCACATCAGCATCCTCCACGGCGTATTCTTT
>JAFGXX010000167.1 GCA_016936435.1 Bacteroidales bacterium | reverse complement strand
ATCAGGTACAGTTCCGGATCACTGGAAGTGATACTGAATGATGCGATGGTGCAAAAGAGCATGAATTGTTAATTTGAATAAATTTTCATATTTTTGAAAGTTGGAGCAGTATTATTAAAAATTTCATGCTATGAAACCAACATGCACTCAAACACGGGGGATCATAAATTTGCCAGACATGCTGGTACCATGTGATCATTAATTTCAAAATTATCTACACATGAAAAAGCGGACACTTTTAATAACAACTCTTATGGCGCTGCTGGTAGTCTGTTCTTACGGGCAAAGTGCCAAGAAATATTACAAAGCCGGGGGCAAATTCTTTGAGACGGGCAAATTTGAAGATGCAATACAGCAATATTCAAATGCCATTGACAAGGAACCATCGAATCCGGTCTTCTATCTCGCCCGGGGAAAAGCTTACTCCTCACTGAGCATGGCTTCTGAGGCGAAAGCCGATTTCGAGAAAACAATAGTCTTTTCTCCCAAAAATGTTGAGGCTTACGTAAAGCTGGGAGCTGCCTGCAACATGATGGGTAATTACGATGAGGCTCTCCGGCATCTCAACCGGGCTACCGGCCTGGATAAGAGGAATAAGGAGGCATACCCCGAGAAAGTCATCACACTCATAAACCTTCAGAAATATGATCAGGCTCTCAAAGCCTCCGATACTGCTATTATAATAAAGGACACACCCTCGAACTATTACTGGAGGGGCATGGCCTATACTTATCTTAGCAATGACGCTTTCGCAAAACGGGAATTCGAGAAGTCAATATCAAAAGATAAAAAATACTTTGAACCCAGGCTGGCCCTGGCTGATCTTATGCTAAGGACGGGTGACTCAAAGGGGGCACTGGCACAGTGTAATGAGATAATCAAAAATGACGACAGGAATACTGCCGCATACGTACAGCGAAGCAAAGTCTATACAGCGTCATTTGATTTTCCAAATGCCATAAACGATATTTCAACAGCAATTCTTATCGACCCCGACAATCCTGAATTTTACCTCATCAGAGGGCAGTATTACCAGGCCTTTAACCAGCACCCCAATGCGATAAACGATTTCGCAAAATCAATCGACCTTAAACCCGATAACCCTGATGTTTTTTTCGCAAGGGCAGAATCATATGAGAAACTTCTCGATCAGCAAAGTCTGCGGAAGGCTATGGATGATTATAAAAAGATTACCGAACTGCTTGAATTCGATCCGAAAGCTTATAAACTGCTACAGGCTGCCCAGGATAAACTTTATGCATTGAACCGTGAAGGGGAAGCTCCGGAAATTGTTGTTCTCAATCCTGTTCCGGCAAATGAGTCGGTCGAAATCCGCGGTGACAGCAATTCATTACTTATCTCAGGCAAAATATTGGACGAAAGCAAAATAAAGACTTTCACCATTAACAATGAACCCGTTACCCCGGTAGAAAAAAACGGCGAATTTGAATTCTTTTCCACTGTTAATGTAAGCGGACGCGACAAAGTAACGCTCGTGGCAGTAGATGATTACGACAATCAGAAGAACATAACATATTCACTTGTAAGGACAGAAATCAACCCGCCAAAAGTATCCATTGTCGCTCCCTATACTTCCGATGACGGACAGATATATCTTGACAATAATTCCCAGACTCTCTTCATTCAGGGAAAGCTTAGCGATGAAAGTAAGATAAAGTCCATTTTCATCGACGGAGTGTACGGAAGCTACGCTGCCAACGAACTTAATCCTTCATTTACTGCAAGTGTTGATATTAATAACAAGAACAAGATTATCGTTGAAGCCGAAGATATTTACGGCAACAAAACTTCAACCGAGTTCAGGCTGAACCGCGAAGCCGCAGGCATAGCCGAAACAAATCCCATGGGCAAGACATGGGTCGTTTTCATCGAAAATTCAGACTATACAACCTTTGCCAGCCTCGACGGCCCTGTAAAGGATATAAACCTTATGACGAGGGCCCTTACAAATTACCAGATCCACCAGATCATCTACAAGAAAAACATGACTAAAGCCGACATGGAAAGGTTTTTCGGCATCGAGCTCCGCGATCAGATAAGGTCAAACCAGGTAAAGTCACTTCTGGTATGGTATGCAGGTCACGGGAAATTCATAAATGAAGTCGGTTACTGGATACCAGTTGATGCAAGACGCGATGATGAATTCACCTATTACAGCCTCAACACGCTAAGAGGCGCTATGGAAACATATATGAACTACCTTACACATACACTGGTAGTTACTGATGCCTGTGAGTCAGGTCCAAGCTTTTACTCGGCTATGAGATCCGATCTTCAGGACAGGAGCTGCGACGACTGGCAGGCCACTCAGTCAAAGTCCAGCCAGGTATTCTCTTCGGCAGGCTATGAACTTGCCCTCGACAATTCACAATTCACGCAGACTTTCTACAACCAGCTGGTGAATAATCCCAATGCCTGCATTCCCATCGAAACAATTGTGAGAAAAGTTAGTGATGCTCATTCTTCGGCAAATCAGCAAAAGCCAAAGTTCGGTCAGATCACTGGATTAAGGGATGAAGGCGGCACATTCTTCTTTATAGCAAAATAATACGGATGAAAATAGGATTCTGGTCTGTTATTGCTGAAGTCATCAGGAATATTAGCCTGATGACTTTGTTTTTTATTCTGCCTGCGGGCGCAGTTGAAGCTCAAACCTTTTTCTTCGAAAGGTACGGTGTTGAACACGGATTGAGTTCATCGAAGGTTTACACGGTCATCCAGGACAGGAATGACTGGATATGGCTTGGAACAGAGAGCGGAGTATCGCGATTTGACGGTACCCGGTTTGAGAATTTTACCTTCGCTGACGGACTGGCACCGGGAGGCGCCTACAGTATTGCCGAGGATAAGGCCGGACGGATCTGGTTCGGACACCTGAATGGGGGACTGAGTTTATTCGACGGTAAAAAATTCAGAAGGGTAAGATTCGATTCGATTCCTGTTAAAGGAGATGTAACAAGCATAAAACCCCTGGGTGATCATATCTGGATAACCACAATAAGCAATGGGGCAATAAGATTTCCATTCCCGGCTTCAGACGATACTTTACTGCATGCAAAACAGTACAGCGGAAAAGACGGTTTAAGCGACCAGATATCTTCCTCCTACCTTGGACGCGATAATTCATTCTATTGTGTCGACCCGAATTTCGGGATCAAGAAATATAATCCCGAAAGAGATATTTTCGAAATGTTCACTCTTCCCGGCTATCCGAAATATTTTTCAGTTATAACCCTTTTTGAAGATTCACGTGGCGATTTCTGGTTGGGAACCTATAACGGCGGACTCTACAGGTACAAGAAGGATGCCGATACAATGGTTGTTTATGATCACAGGGACGGCCTGGCAAAAAATCATGTATCATTCATTACAGAAGACTACAGGGGCTCCGTCTGGGTCGGTACTTACGGCGGAGGTATAACAGTTTTTTCTGGTGACAATCTGAAACTTTTCAATGAATCCAACGGACTTGAGGCCCTTACAATACACTGGATAACAGAGGACAAGGAAAAGAATATCCTTATCGCTGATCATCTCACAGGCTTATCCATTTTCAAGGGCAACCATTTTGTCACATTTTCGGATGAGTCAGTGTTGCCTGACCAGGGAGTCTATGCAATTGAAGAAGATCCACTCGGGAGATTCTGGTTCGGAACCAATGCGGGTATCTCAGTCTATGATCCTGGTGCCCCGGCAGGCAGCCAGGCCACATTTTATAACAACAAAAGCAATGCAATAGGTCAGGAAATAAGATTCATTAAATCTGACGGCCGGGCCAGAATATGGATCGGCAGCAATGGTAACGGTCTGTCATATTACGACCTGGAATTAAAGAGATTCATTTATAATTCATACCTGAACAGCAGACTCGACCCCTTCGGTATCATCAAGGCTCTTGAAATCGACAAAGAGGGAAGAATATGGATCGGAAACCAGGACAGGCTTATTGTATGGGACGGAACAAAGGAGGAAACTTACACACAGTCATCGGGACTGGCAGGGAATTCAATAACAGCGCTGTTCTGCGATGATCAGAACAACGTCTGGATCGGGTCAGAAAACAGAAGCGGTCTGACAAAGTTTGAATCCGCAACAGGGAAATTCAGGATCATTGACATCGGTGAGGGATATATTCCGACAACCATTACCCAGACAAAGGATTCAAAGATATGGATAGGGACAGTAAGCGGGCTTCTGGGGATTCAGAATGACACCGTTGCCTTAATACTCAATGAACAGTCAGGCCTTCTTTCCAACAATGTCAAGCTCCTTGAGCCCGAAGGAGATCATTTCCTGTATATAGGCACATCAGCAGGTCTCAACAGGTATAACATGGATGACAGTACAATAGCTTCATTCACAAAGAGGAATGGTTTTCCGGGCATAGAGGCAATGCCAAATGCGACTCTGGCCGATAGCAAAGGCAACCTGTGGTTTGGAACCGTAAAAGGAGTGACGAGACTTACTCCTTCCGCGATGCCTCCTGTTGATGCCAGACCCCAGACTCATTTAAGCAGCATGGAGGTGAATTATAATCAACATGAGATGACAGCTGACCTGAAACTGAACCACCGGCAAAAATCTCTCGCTTTTGATTATTACAGTGTAAGTCTCACCGACCCCGAAGCCGTAAGATACAGGGTAATGCTTAAAGGTGCCGACAAGGGATGGAGCCCTCCTACAAGGATGACAATGGAAGATTATCCCAACCTTGCACCCGGGCATTATACCTTCAGCGTGATAGCATCAAACAGTTATGGCTACTGGAATGAAGATCCCGTAGAATATGCTTTTATCATAAAACCACCATTTTACCAGACTTCATGGTTTATTGCCTCCGTGCTTCTGCTGTCAGCCCTTTGTGTAATCCTCTATATTAAAGTCAGGGAAAAGAACCTGATACGTGAAAAGAGGATCCTTGAACAAAAAGTAGAGGAAAGAACTGCTGAGGTTGTGATGAAAAGTGCTGAAATAGAAGAAAAAAACCGTGATATAACTGCCAGCATACGTTATGCTGAAAGGATACAGAGAGCAATGCTGCCAAGACCGGACACCTTCCAGGATACATTTGTTTTATATATGCCCAAAGATATCGTTAGCGGCGATTTTTACTGGATGCACGAAACAGATGGACTTGAATTTATTGCAGCCTGTGACTGTACCGGGCATGGTGTACCCGGTGCATTCATGTCGATAATCGGCCACAATTCGCTTAATAAGGTAGTTATGGAGTATGGAATAACCGACCCGGGAGCCATACTGGATCTTCTGAATGCAGAAATAGTGAAAGCCCTGATGCAGAGGCATGAAGAGACAATTAACGATGGAATGGACATGGCTCTTATAGCATTCAACAGGAAGACCTTCAATCTCAGTTATGCCGGTGCCTACAATCCCGTTTATCTTGTCCGGAAAGGCGAACTCTTTACTTACAAAGGCGACAGGTTCCCCATCGGGATGTCGTCGCAGCTTGCAAAAAAGAATTTTGCTACCCAGTCGGTTGAGATTGAACCGGGCGACATGATATATATGTGTTCAGATGGTTATGCCGATCAGTTTGGTGTAAAAGACGGTAAAAAATACAAATCGGGTAACGTCAAGAAACTGCTTTGTGACATATGGGAGCTTCCCGTTTGTGAACAGAGGGAAAAACTCAGGCAGGAGATACTCGACTGGAAGGGAAGCCTTCCGCAGGTAGATGATATCATGTTTGTGGGTACGAGGATCCCTGATCGCTAGATTTTAGCTGTCCTGCGCCATTCTTCGGTATCTTGCTGCTCTCTCATGATTATTGAGAGGGCTTCTTCAGGTGTCGCGGCAACTTCCCAGATACCCCTGTGCTCGTGACGTAAAAAATTGCCTTTTACCATATCGTCAATGAAACTGAGGAAAGAGTTGTAATAACCCAGGGTGTTAAGGATTATCACCCTCCCATGGAACAGACTAAGTTGTTTCAGTGTTATGGCTTCTGTCAGTTCTTCGAGGGTGCCAATGCCTCCCGGTAAAGCCACCACCGCATCAGCCATCTCAAACATCTTCTTTTTTCTTTCGTTCATGTCGGCGGTGACGATCATTTCATTTATTCCATGATGCCCCCATCCCTCTTCCTTCATAAATGCCGGTATCACTCCGGTTATTTTTCCGCCTGCCTCCAAAGCCGCATCAGCCAGCTTTCCCATAAGGCCTATACCTCCTCCTCCGTACACAATGTCAATGTGTTGCTGAGCAAGAAGAGTCCCCAGCCGGGATGCTGCTCTTGAATATTCACCGTCAGTCCTGCTGCTTGAGGCCGCAAAAATACAAACCCTCATATTAACGGATTAATATTATGTGTCTAAAAAGTCTTCTTTTTACCCCCCTCTGCCCCAGCGAGTCCGGATACTGTCGGGGTAGGGATAAAAAAGATAAAATACGGCTTTTAAGATATCCTGAAATAATATTACATGCTAAAGCAATGCATTTATCTTGGTCACAAAACTGGCTTTTGGAACGGCACCGACCTGTTTGTCGGCGATAACACCGTTTTTAAAGAAAAGTACCGTCGGGATATTTCTTATACCATATTTTGCAGCAATTGCCGGGCTGTCATCAACATCACACTTGGCAACAACAATTTTACCCTCATACTCCTTAGAAAGATCTTCAATTATAGGTGCGATCATCCTGCAGGGGCCGCACCATTCAGCCCAGAAATCAACGACAGCAGGTTTGTCAGCTTTAACTACCACATCCTCGAAGTTTCCGTCATTTACAACTAATGCCATATTTACAGTCTTTTATGTGTTTAACTTAATTTTAATGACCCCAAAAGTATAACTAATTAACCTTATATTCAATACCGGGATGATCGTCGAGGTAAGAAATGAACTCATTGTTCAGCCTCACTCTTATTGATCTCGAAAACATTGGCAGCGATATCTTGTCGTCAGGATCCAGAAACAGGAACCTCAGTTCTGTTTCTCCCTTATTCATGTTTATCTGCTCCTTAAGTTCGCTTATCATTTCACTGTTAATATACTCCGGATTTATTTTAAGTGTTACAGAGCTTATGAGTTCATCTTTAACACTTGACAGCAGAGTGATTTTTCTTATGCTGAATTCAAGTTCTCCCTCCCGGTATTTTCTTTTCTGAACCCTGCCTTTTACGAGGAGATAATAACCGGTGTTGAGGAATTTACTGTTGTCAATGTAATCTTTATCGAACAGCATGAACCTGAATGAGTCGGTATAGTCCTGTATTGTGAATGATCCATAAGGTTTTCCGTTTTTTCCGATCCCGTTTTTTGTTTCGGTGACAATGCCGGCAACGACTACTTCCCTGTCGAGCCATTCGTTGAGATTTTGCAGGTCGGCAAGAGAAGCTGTCGCAAAATTGCTTATTTCGAGCTTGAAGTCGTCGAGCGGATGGGAAGAAAGATAAATACCTATCACCTCCTTCTCCCTGTTAAGTTTTTCAAGTTTGGGCCAGTCGGGGCAAGCCGACGGTTCCGGTTTGATAAGGTCGAAGCCACCCGAGTCGCCGAAAAGTGTCTGTGCGCCTGACTGTTTTATGGCCCTGGCGTTGTTGCCGTATCGTATCAGGCTTTCTATGAAGCTGTTGCCTTTTGTGTCGAGGGCAAAATACTGGACTCTGCTTATATTTTCAAAGAAGTCGAAGGCTCCGGCAACAGCCATTGCTTCGAGGGTTTTTTTGTTAAGGGAATTAAGGTTCACCCTCTCCACCATGTCGTATACACTTTTATAGGAACCGTTTTTCTCTCTTTCTTCAATAAGCTGGATAACAGCACTTTCCCCAACTCCCTTTATAGCTCCGAGTCCGAACCGTATGTTCCCGTCTTTATTAACTGTGAATTTTACATTACTTTCGTTAACATCAGGTCCCAGGACTTCCATTCCCATTCTCCGGGTTTCATCCATAAATGTTGTTATCTTCTTCAGGTCGCTGATATTCCTGCTCAGAACGGCGGCCATGAATTCAGCAGGGTAATTGGCTTTCAGAAATCCGGTCTGGTATGCTACAAGGGCATAGCAGGTCGAATGGGATTTGTTGAATGCGTACTGGGCGAAAGCTTCCCAGTCAGACCAGATCTTGCTTACAATTGTTTCATCATGACCGTTCCTGCTGCATCCTTCAAAGAATTTGATCTTCATCTCATCCATTATCGACCTCTTCTTCTTGCCCATTGCCTTTCGGAGGGAGTCGGCTTCACCCTTTGTAAAGCCGGCCAGTTCCTGTGACAGAAGCATCACCTGTTCCTGGTAGACCGTTATACCGTATGAGTCATTTAAATATTTTTCCATCACAGGCAGGGGATAATCGATTTTCTCCTGACCGTGTTTTCTTTTGATGAACCTGGGGATATATTCCATCGGACCGGGCCGGTAGAGGGCATTCATCGCGATGAGGTCTTCGAAACGGTTTGGCTTGAGTTCCTTCAGGTACCTTTTCATACCTGTCGATTCAAACTGAAAGATCCCCGTAGTTTCTCCGTTACTGAAAAGTTCAAATGTTTTTGCGTCATCAAGAGGAAGTTGTTCGATATCCAGATCAACTCCTCTTGTTCTCTTTATGTTTTCAAGGGCGTCTTTTATTATGGAAAGGGTCTTAAGACCGAGGAAATCCATTTTCAGCAAGCCTACCGATTCAACATGGCTTCCGTCATATTGTGTTGCGTAAAGGTCGGTATCCTTTGCCGTGCAAATTGGTATATGGTTATCGAGAGAATCTTTACTTATTATGATTCCACAGGCATGAACTCCTGTCTGGCGTATTGATCCTTCCAGCACCTCGGCATATTTGAGTGTCTGGGCGATAAGCTTATTGGGGGAATCTTTTTCTTTTGCCAGTTCAGGGACTTCTGCGTAAGCCTGGGCGAGAGTCACTCCGGGCCTGTCAGGTACGAGTTTGGCAAGACGGTCGGCATCGGGAAGAGGAAGTTTTTGCACCCTGGCAACATCTCTGATAGCCATTTTTGCAGCCATCGACCCGAAAGTAATGATGTGGGCCACCTTATCGTGTCCGTATTTGTCGACAACATACTTCAGAACAGCTTCACGGCCGTCTTCATCAAAATCGATATCGATATCGGGCATTGAGATCCTGTCGAGATTAAGGAAACGCTCAAAAAGGAGCCCGTATTTTATAGGATCAATGTCGGTTATCCTCAGACAGAAAGCAACTGCGGAACCTGCTGCAGATCCTCTTCCCGGCCCGACGGAAACACCCATTCTTCTGGCTGCATTCAGAAAATCCTGTACTATCAGAAAATAGCCGGGGAATCCCATTTTAGCTATCGTGTCAAGCTCAAAATCTATTCTTTCCTTGTGTTCCTGGGTGATAGTTTCCCACCTTTCCTTTGCTCCCTGGTATGTAAGATACCTCAGGTATTCATCCTTGCCGGCATAACCCTCGGGAAGCTCATAGTCAGGCATAATCGGGTCGTGATCGAGTTTGTACTTTTCGATCTTTGCCACCACTTCCGCAACATTATCGACAGCTTCAGGAATGTCGCTGAATATCTCCCTCATCCGGGCTTCCGATTTCAGATATTCCTGTTTGGTATATCTGAGCCTCCCGGGGTCGTCAATGTCTTTGGCTGTGTTTATACATATAAGCCTGTCGTGAGCTTCTGCATCTTCTTCATTTATGAAGTGAACGTCGTTGGTTGCGATCAGCTTCACATTATATTTCCCGGAAAGCTTTTTCAGAGACTCAATAGCTTTCTGCTGAAGAGGAAAGACCGTTCTGTCGGCATCAGGATCATGAGTCTCATGACGCATTACCTCGAGATAAAAATCCTCACCGAAGATTTCAAGATAGCTCTTAAGGGCAGCTTCAGCTCCTGCCATTGATACGTTAAGGATCTCATCGGGGATCTCCCCCGCCAGGCAGGCTGAAGATGCAATCAGCCCCTCGTGGTATTGGGCAAGTAATTCCTTATCGACGCGCGGTTTGTAGTAAAATCCTTTTGTCCAGGCAACAGAGACAAGCTTTACAAGGTTTTTGTAACCGGTAAGGTTTTTTGCCAGCAATACCAGGTGGTCGCCCGAACGATCTTCTTTCCCCGACACATCGGAGATTGACCTCTTTGCTACATATATCTCGCATCCGATAAGAGGTTTTATCCCTTTTCGTGTTGCAGTATTATGAAATTCCTTTACGCCGAACATATTCCCGTGATCGGTGATGGCTATTGCTTCCATCTCCAAAGCTTTTGCCTTGTCAATTAGTTTTGAAATAGCTGATGCTCCGTCGAGTATGGAGTATTGTGTGTGAACATGCAGATGAGCAAATCCTGACATAGAAAGGGATTAATGACGATTCCTGATCAGAGACAAAAATATTAAAAAAGCGTTAAAAGCTGAACTGTTATAAACGTACCCTGAAGTTAATCTGTTTGATCAGGAGTGTCAAATGTTAACCTGATCATACAATCCGTCGATCGGTAAAATTTATCAACAACCCGTTTTTTAATTTTATACTGGCTGTGATATGTCATCATGGCCATGGACAGTAAAAGGAACCAGCCATTCCTTTTCAATTTATTATTTAACCTAAACTAAATGTTATGAGAAAAATTCTCCTAATGCTTTTGGTTTTTTGCGGGTTTTTGCTACCGGCATACACCCAGCAAAAAATTATTTCCGGAACAGTAATATCATCCGTTGAGGGTGAAGGGGCTCTGGCAGGAGTCACGGTTGCCGTAAAGGGAACCACCATCGGTGTTACAACCGATATCAACGGCAAATATTCCGTTATGGTTCCGGAAAATGCTACCACTCTGGTTTTTTCATACATCGGAATGAAGAAACAGGAGATCGAAATCGGCGTCCGGTCGCTTATTGATGTTACTCTTATGCCTGATGTGCTTGGCCTCGAAGAAGTTGTTGTGACAGCTTTTGGCGTTTCAAGAGAGAAAAAAGCAATCGGCTATGCGGTCCAGGATATTAAAGACGAAGTCATCGAGCGGACTGGTAATACAGATATCGCCGGTGCCATGCAGGGTAAGATATCGGGTATCGACATAAAGCCTTCAAGCGGAATGCCCGGAGCTTCTTCACAGATCGTCATCCGTGGCGCCCGTTCCTTTACAGGCAACAACAATCCGCTATATGTTGTCGACGGGATGCCTGTAGCCTCCAACGCCGATATTCAGTCGGGCACAGGAGGAGATTTCTCACTGGTGGGAGCAGGTGTCTCCGGTTCCGACATTTCAAACCGTGCCGTCGACCTCAACCCGGCCGATATTGAAAGTGTAAACATCCTCAAGGGTCAGGCTGCCGCAGCTCTTTACGGTATCAGGGCTTCCAACGGGGTAATCGTGATTACCACCAAGAGCGGCCGAAATAACGCCCTGGGAAAACCTGTGATATCGATATCGCACAACAGTTCCTTCTCGCAAGTGTCACGTACACCTGATTACCAGACAACATGGGCGCAGGGATCAAAGGGCAGTTATGTTCCCACTACATCACTTTCGTGGGGTCCGAAAATAGAAGATCTTCCCGATGACCCTGTTTATGGAGGTAATAATAACGGACACCCGGGTGAATTCTATGTTCCCCAGCTCGAAGAAGGCCAGGTCGAAGATGCCTGGGTTACACCCCAGGTGTTCAATAACTGGGATCGCTACTTCAAAACGGGATATTCAGCCACCAATAATGTGATGATAAGCCAGGCTGTGGAATCAGGCAGCTATGCACTCGGTCTTAGCCAGACATCTCAGAGCGGTGTTGCTCTGGCCTCAGGTATGAACAGGTGGAACGGCAAAGCTTCAGCCGAGAAGAAACTCAACAAGAACTTCACGACAGGCTTTAATACCAACTTCTCCAGGACTGATATAGACAAACTCCCAACAGCAAACGATGCAGCTCTTGCTGGTGTACTGGGTGCCCCTTTAAGCTATAATTTGAAGGATTATCCATATCATGTTCCCGGTGATGAATATTCCCAGATCTACTACAGGGGAGGAAGCTGGGACAATCCCTACTGGGCTGCGGAACATACTGTATTCAATGAGAAAACCGATCGCTTCTTCGGGAATGGCTATATCAATTACTCTGCAAAGCTGGGTTCAAAGATGGGCCTTAAGCTTCGTTACCAGCTTGGAGCCGATTCATATACAACAAATTACCAGGATATTTTTGAGTATGGACATGGCGGATCGGCGGGTGTGATTGACAATTACGGCATAACATCTTTTACGGTCAATTCACTTTTCACCGCAAACTACGACTGGACTATTACTGAGAATCTGACTCTCAACGGACTATTGGGAAATGAATTTGATGACGGCAACGCCAAAACTTATTCGGAGCATGGCGAATCGTTTAATTTCGGGGGATGGGCTCACATCCGTAATGCAAATACCGTTACTGCGAATGAGTCATTTTTCAGGAACCGTACTGTAGGGTTCTTCGGAAGCCTGTCGCTGGGATGGAGATCTCTTATTTTCGTTCAGGGAACGGGACGATACGATATCGTGTCATCGATGCCTACCAATAACCGTTCATTTTTCTATCCCTCAGTATCGCTCAGTTTTATGGTGTCGGAGCTTGATGCAGTTAAAAGTATTCCGGCAATTTCACTTGCCAAGGTTCGTCTTTCGTATGCCGAGGTCGGTCAGGCCGGATCATATATACCAAACTACTACAACACCCCCAATTATGGTGGCGGATGGTGGTTGTCGGGAGCACCGATCCTTTATCCGATAGACGGTATAAACTCTTACATTCCCAATAATGTGCAGTATGATCCCAACCTTGTGCCTCAGAATACCAGATCCTATGAGGCAGGAACAGAACTCAGGTTCTTCGAGAACCGTCTGGGTGTGGATTATACTTTTGCACGACAAAATGTAGCGGATCAGATCTTTGCAGTTCCACTGGCAGGCTCTACGGGCGTTCAGTCATTGCTGATGAACGGAGGGAAAGTACATACCATCAGTCATGAAGTTGTATTCAATATGACTCCGGTTTCACTTAGCAACTTCCAGTGGGACTTGAACCTGAACTTCTCCAGGATCACAAATATGGTCGACGAGCTTGCTCCGGGTGTTGAAAGTATATATATAGGTGGGTTCACCACTCCACAGGTAAGAGCCGGTATCGGAACTACTTATCCTGTAATTTATGGTGTGTCTTTTGTACGTGACGATAACGGAAATATCGTCGTTGAAGACGATCCGGGATCTCCCAACCATGGGTTTCCACTGATAGGTGAACCTGATGTAATTGGCTCTGTATCACCCGATTTTATCCTTGGCGGAGGCACCGATCTCAGATACAAAAACTGGTCGTTCAATGCCCTCTTTGAGTGGAAACACGGTGGAGAAATGTATTCGGGCAGTAATGGTTTGCTTGATTACTATGGTCTGTCGGCCAGGACGGAAGACAGGGAATCGACCTTTATTTACGACGGCGTGAAACCCGACGGCACACCAAACGATATAGTAAGAGGAGGTCCCGGTGATCCTGATGCTCTTGAGAACCTTCACACCAACATCCTCACCAACATTGACGAGTATTATATTTTCGACAATTCGTTCGTAAAACTGCGTGAACTGTCTCTGAGATACAGACCTGCCAAAAGACTGTTTGATAAAGTTGACATCGGGGTATCAGTCTTTGCACGAAACATACTTCTGTGGACAGCCCTGCCAAACCTCGATCCTGAGTCAAGTCAGGGGAACACCAACATGGGAGGATCATTTGAAAGGTTCACGGTTCCTCAGGTAACCAGTTTCGGGTTTAATATTGATCTAACTTTCTAATTTGAACCATCATGAAAAGATTAAAATACATATTATTAACAGCTATCCTGCCCCTGACTCTCATCATGTCATGCTCGGAATCAATAATGGATGAAATAAACAAGAACATCAATGATCCGAGCGACATGGTCAGCAGCCTCATCATCAGTGATGTAATGACAGGGACCGCCTTCAGTGTGGCCGGTGGTGATTTCAACTTCTACGCCTCCATTTACATGGAGCATAATGCAGGGATCTGGGGCCAGTTTTACAATGCCGACATCAGATCTTCCGAACCGACATCGGCCACAACATATAATAATTCGTGGGTGTCGGTCTATGCCAACCTTTACAGCCTGAAGATCATCATCGAAAAATGTTCTGAAGGAGGGTCTGAAGATGGTAACTATCATACACTGGGAATAGCCCAGATACTGGCAGCCTATAACCTCGCAGTGCTGACCGATATGATGGGTGATGTCCCATGGACTGAAGCTCTTCAGCCCGGAGTCATCTTCACTCCGGTACTGGACTCTCAGCAGGATATATATGAGGACATTTTCCAGTTTCTCGATGATGCAATAGCCAATTTTGATAAGGCTACCATATTCCCGTCGCTGGGGGCACAGGACTTTATTTTCGGAGGAGATACTGATATGTGGAAGAAATTTGCCTACGGACTAAAGGCCCGGTATACCATGAGACTTTCTTTAAGGGATCCTTCGTATGCTGAGGTTATTTCATTAGCCGACCAGTCTTTTTCTTCGGCAGAAGAACAGGCACAATTCAATTACAACGGTACCACTTCGAAAAGTCCTTTCTACTGTCTCTTCCAGGATCGCGATTATTACGCTGCCAGCCAGAGCCTTCATGATAAGCTCACCGAACGCAATGATCCGCGCGATGACGTTTTCTTTACACAGCATCCCGATGCTGAAGGCGATTTACTATTTGCACCTAACGGAACAGCTAATCAGGTTCAGGGAACTTACTCCATTTCGGCAATAAGCACCGTTACAGCTCCTTCATATCTTCTGAGCTATCACGAACTGGAATTCCTGAAAGCTGAAGCCTATGCCAGGCTCAACAATCTTGCTCTTGCCGATACAGCCCTGAGGAAAGCCGTCATTGCTGCTTTTGAAAAGGTAAACATCGGCCTGACGGCTTCTGAAGCAAAAGAGTACTTTAACACTTATGTACGCCCGCGTTTTACTTCTGATCCTCTTTCGGAAGTTATGAACCAGAAATACATCGCCTTCTATGAGGAGGAAGCAATGGAAACATATAATGATTACAGAAGGCTGAAGGCCATGGGAGACAATGTAATACAACTTTCAAATCCGGCCAATGCAACCAAATTCCCGCTGCGTTATTCTTACGGCAATTCGGATATTACAACAAACATGAACGTGAGAGATGCCTATGGCGACGGTACTTATGTGTACTCAGAGAATGTATGGTGGGCCGGAGGAACACGTTAAGCCCCAATTTATCAATGTATAACATTAAAAATTCATTCAGATGAAAAAATTCAGGACCATAATAATGATCACGACGCTGATAATAACGGCTATCGGATGTGAAGAGCTCCCCGACCCGGCCGGAACAAGAGGACTGGGCGTAGTGCCTGTTGTTTCCGAACCAAATCCGGGAATATACATCAACGGCAGCGCAAGTTCATATATCAGCTTTGAAGTTGATTATGTAAGCGGGACCAGTGCCGATAAGACTGAGGTTGTGGTTTCACACGGAAAGAACTTTGAAAGGGTAAAACTTGAGGAGCTTACCACTTTTCCCTCTACTATAACATGTACCCTGGGAGAAGCCGTCGATGCAATCGGTATACCATTGTCGTCGGTACTGGCCGGAGATGTTATTTATTTCGAGGTGGTTACCACTGTCGACGGGGTGATAACCCGGTCGAATGCTGCTCAGGCCATACCCGTGGTATGTAACTACGATCCTTTACTGGCCGGCGGCAATTATCATGCTGTTTCTGCCGACTGGCAGGTAGACGGGGCTGTAAAGATAACTGTGGATGATGTTGATCAGTACAAAGTATATGTGGAAGGCCT
>JAFGXX010000166.1 GCA_016936435.1 Bacteroidales bacterium | reverse complement strand
GGAAGAATTACAATAAAAATTACTGACCAGACAGGTCCGGTATATGTTTTTTTACTTGATCATCCTTCCAGGGACTCTGTCATAACATACGGGCTCAACGGTCTGGTTGCAGAGGATATGAGTCCGGGAACGTATTATGTTGCTGTTGAGAGTCAGGATTATTCTGAACCACAGTATGTTATTGAAGTAATATGTCCTACCCCGGATGCAGATCTTGATATACAGGACGCATCCGTAAATCCTTCTTTTGTTCAGTCGCTTCAGGAGAATGTTGCTCTGACTTCGACGTTAAAAAACATAGGAAATTCTGCTTCAGCTTCCTGTTTCATTGAGTTTTTTATTTCATCCGACAATAAATTTGATCAGGATACAGATTCACTTCTGGGCGCTAAGGTAGTACCGGCTCTCAGCCCCGGTGCCAGTGCCATTATCGACGATGTGGTGACGATGCCTGACAGTCTTCTTCCGGGCATCCGGTATATTTTATTCATAGCCGACAGGGAGAACGTGATCCCTGAGGCTGACGAAGAGAACAGTTTTTCCGTTATAGTAACTGTTCCTGATACGGGAATAATTGACTGTTCTTCTTCTTTCGCACTGACAGATGAAAAGTGGCATTACGGCAACACCCTCGATGATGGAATAAACCAAGTGGAAAACTGGTCGCAGGCTTACGAATTGACGGGCCCTGAGGTAATCCATGATTTTATTTCACCCTGGAATGGTATGATGAGGCTTTCATTTGTCGATAAAAGTCCCGGAATACTGTATGCGATGCTTCTGCCTGTATGTAATGAGAATACCGTTGAAAGATCATTGAGAGTGTATGATCTGACTGACACTCTGGTGTCGGAGGATTTTTATGTGATAGCGGGAACACATTATTATATCGTTGTTGACGGAGATCAGGGCGCGGCAGGAGATTACGGGCTGTTTGTTGATCTTCCGGGTCAGTGTCCAGTGCCCGAAATTGAATACTGGGGAAACCCTGATCATTGTGAGGGAGATCCGTGGCCCGAATTATGGACATCGTACGGGTATAACAACTACCGGTGGTACAGGGATGGTGTGGCGATAGATGGTGCCACGAGATCCAGTTATTCTGTTTTATCACCGGGTTCATATCAGGTGAAGGTTACTGAAAACGGATGTCAGGGAGCCTCGGAACCCATTATTGTGAGATCGGATGCCCCTCCCGATACTGCTCGCATTGCCTGCACTGACACTACACGTTTCTGCATGGGATCTTCGGTAACACTTGATCTTGACAATTCAGTAGCTTTCCCCCTTAACTGGGCCAGGGACGGTATGCTGCTGGAAGGGGCTCAGGGTAGCAGCTACAATGCTTTTGAGTCCGGATCCTATTCTCTTTATACCATTAACGGAGTCTGCAGGGTGAAATCTGAAAACAGTATTGAAGTCACTGTCATTGATCCTCCTGCCGATATAGGAGAGAATCTTCCTGTTCCTTCGGAAAAAGTAAGATTCTTCTGCACCTTCGATGAAGAGGAAGGCTACGAAGGAGGTATCACCCAGAAATATATGATGGTGGGCTGGGATTATTTGCCTGTCGACGACCGTTTTGGCAATTTTTGGAAGGCCCGGTATCTGGAGGGAGTGGATCAGAAGATGTACTGGTCTGATTATGACACTATTCCTGGAGATTACACAATTTCACTTTGGTTTAAAACGGTGACGGCGGGAGGAGGGGTTATCGCAGGATTCTATGATAATACATGGGAACCGACAAAGATGGAATCACTGCTCTGGATGTCAGATAACGGGAAGATACATTTCAGGTTGAGTAACGGTACAGTGCCGGTCGAATTAAGCACATCTGGGTCATGGAATGACGGAGAATGGCATTGTGTGACAATACAGCATAGGGGTAAAATGGTCCTGGAGATCGATGACAATCTCGAATGGATTGAATCTGCCGACAGCTGTACGAAGGATGTCTTTGCCGGATACTGGACATTTGGAGGTCCTGTGCTGCCTGCGGGCGTTTCAGAAACACCATCGTCGCTGCATTTTTGCGGTTCTCTTGATGATATTTTATGTCTTGATGAAGCTTATGAGTACACAGCTTCCTGGATGGTCCATCTCCCTGTGCTTGAGATATCTTTTCAGCATCCTGTTCCTGAATGTGTACCGGCGACGGCCACTTTCAGGATTCCTTACAGTCAGAGAGGCACGGAGTACAGGGTCTGGGACAGGACGAGATCGTTGTGGGCTCCACTAACTGTTGTCGGCGACGGCGGGACGGTTTTATTCGGGAATGCAGCACTGGAACTGGGGACGAATGAATTTCAGATCATGGCTAAAGATCTGACGACGGACTGCGAGCAGGTACTCGATACAATCATGATGGTGAATGTTGCCTCCGTATGTACAGTTATCACCGACGACAATGAAGAGGTGTTCCTGAAGGTTTATCCGGTTCCGGCAGGGGATGTCGTTCATTTTGAGTCGGACATGGAGATCATGGAAGTTAATATCATTGACGTCTCCGGAAGAATAATATACACTTCAGAACCATACAGTACTGCTTTTGAGGTAGATTTATCTGCTATTCCGGCTGCAGTATATTTCTATAACATCACAACGACAGGGAACATAAGATTATCAGGCAGGATCGTTGTTAAGTAGAAAAGTATGTTGTTTATTTCATTTTAAACCGTGAGATTTTGACCGTTCAGTTGAAGTTTTGAAAAAGATATCTTAATTTTCTCTGAACAAAATTCAGATTGTTATGTCAGTAAGGACCAGTTCTCTTCTATTCTTTCTTACAACAGCCATCATTTCTGCTTGTACTGGAAAACTGAATGACAGAAAGGAAATAAATCTCAACGGAATATGGGAAATTACAAGAACATACTCACTTACATCTCTCCCGGTTGAATTCCTTTCAAGAATAAAGGTTCCGGGTCTTGTCGACATGGCCGAGCCAACGGTTGATTTTCAGGATACTCTCTATGAAAACTCGGTCTACTGGTACCGCAGGTCGTTTGCACTTGATGAATATGAACGGGATGTCATATTGCTGAAGATCAATAAATCGAGGTATTTTACCCGGGTATGGATCAACGGACAGCCGGCCGGCGAGAATGTCTGCAATTTCACCCCGTCGGTTTTTAATATTAAGCCTTTTATTAAACCGGGCAGCTCTGAAAATGAGATTGTGATAGCCGTCGGATGCAAAAACAATCTTCCCGATACGGTTACTAACGGGTGGGACTTCGAGAAGCTAAAATATATCCCCGGCATTTACGACGATGTAAAGATCATCTGTTCAGACTATCCTTTTATTGACAATGTGCAGGTTGCACCTGATATTGAAGGAAATCAATTAAGGGTAAGGGCAGAAATTACTGCAGGCAGGGGAAAGTCTGCCGGTATTTCATACATTGTAAGGGAGTCCGTTTCGGGCAAAATAATTTCAGAGGGGAAGGCAAGAGCTGAGGGGCTTAGTAAAGAGATGCCCGCCATCGCTGATTTTATTATACCCATGGATGATTGCCGGCTCTGGTCTCCTGAAGATCCTTTCCTTTATAAAGTTGAACTGTCTACTGGCGGTGATACAAAGTCCACGACCTTCGGAATGAGAAGCTTTGCCGCAAGTCCTGACAGTGCGATATTCCTTCTCAACGGTAAACCATATTATATAAGGGGTACTAATGTATGTGTTTACAGGTTTTTTGAAGATCCTGAGCGGGAAGGACTGCCATGGGACTCTGAATGGGTGACAAAACTCCATTCAAAATTCAAAGAAATGCACTGGACTGCAATAAGATATTGTATCGGTTTTCCGCCTGAACGATGGTATGAGATTGCCGACAGTATCGGGTTTCTGATACAGGATGAATACCCTTTATGGACACTTGCCGCACCAAATTATGAAAAGCACCTTGGTAATTTGAATTCAAATCAGCTGGCAGCCGAATATCAGGAGTGGATGAGGGAAAGATGGAACCATCCATGTGTTGTTATATGGGATGCCCAGAACGAATCTGTAACGGATACAACCGGCCTGGCTATAAAAAAGGTCAGGTCGCTTGATTTGTCCGGTCGGCCGTGGGATAATGGCTGGGCGCCACCTGATGAGCCGACTGATGCCATCGAGTCGCATCCATATCTGTTTGGAAGGTACCAGCGGCAAAAACCGGTTAAAGAAGGATACCTGAAAGAGTTGTTTTCAACAGTAAAAATACCGGGGAATGATCCTAATTCGCATTTTCCGCTGCCTGACGGAAAAAGGTATGAAAACCCGATCATACTAAACGAGTACGGCTGGATATGGCTTAACCGCGATGGCAGTACAACAACTCTCACAGATAAAGTTTATGAAAACGTTTGGCCCGGGGCTAAAACACCTGAGCAACGCCTTGAAATATATGCAAAAACACTGGGAATATTAACAGAATACTGGCGTGCACACCGAAAGGCGGCAGCAGTTATGCACTTCTGCGGACTGGGATATTCGCGTCCGGAGAGACCCAGAGGCCAGACCAGCGACCATTTTACAGATATCGGGAACCTGACTTTCCAGCCGGATTTTTATAATTATGTGAGACAGGCCTTCTCGCCTGTCGGACTTATGATTGATCTCTGGGATAACCACCTGGTTCAGGGAAGTAAAATCATTGTGCCTGTCAACATTATAAATGATACATATGATGATTATTCCGGCATGATGAAGTTTAGGGTATCAATAAATGGTGAAATTGTCTCAGAACAGGCTTTAAAGGCCGGGGTTAGAGCATGCGGAAAAGAGACAGTAAATGTAAGTGTTCTGATTCCTTCAGTACGGGGAGACTGTAAATTGGCAGCGGAGATAATTGTTAATGAAGAACCGGTAAGCAGTATACGCGAATTTCAGATAAGATAATTTCATCAGAAAGCCATTATATCATCCTGAATAGCTGACACAGCTGTGTCACAGGTCATTTATTCACCATATTCACGGGGTTCCCGTCTATAAATGATCTCAGGTTTTCCTCCGCGATCCTTAACAGTCTCGTGCGGGCTGCGAATGATGCCCATGCAATATGTGGGGTGATGTAACAGTTTCTGGCTTTCAAAAGAGGATTATCGGCCAATGGCGGTTCCTGTGTCAGGACATCGAGTCCTGCGCCTGCGATAATTCCATCATTGAGAGCTTCTGCAAGGGCAGGCTCATCAATAAGTCCGCCTCTGCTGGTGTTGATAAGAAAAGCTGATGCTTTCATCTTTTTCAGACTTAAGGCATTTATAATCTTTTCATTTTCTTTTGTAAGCGGGCAGTGAAGACTTATTATATCGCTCTCATTAAAAAGGTGTTCAGTAGAAACGAATTCAAGACTTTCAGGTATCTGTTCCGGGGGCTTAAGATCATAAGCAAGCACCTTCATTTTAAAAGCTATGGCAATTTCTGCAACAGCAAGCCCTATCCTGCCTGCCCCTATAATACCTATTGTCATACCTGCAAGCTCTATAAGAGGAAAATCCCAAAAGCAAAAATCCCTGCTGCTGCTCCATTTTCCTTCTTTTACACTTTTTGAATGCTCACACGAATGATGAGTCAGATTCAGAATGTGTGCGAAGGTCAGTTGTGCAACAGATGCCGTACTGTAGGCCGGAATGTTGGTAACGGTGATTCCCCTTTCATTCGCTGCTTCGATATCGACGACATTGTAACCTGTTGCAAGAACTCCTATATATTTAAGCTGTGGGAGAGAAGATAGCAGGTCTCGTGTAAAAATTGTCTTGTTTGTTAATACTGCATCGGCATCAAGAGCTCTTTGCCGGGTAAGGGAAGGAGGCGTGTGTTCGTAAACCGTCACTTTCCCAAGATCATTGAAAGCGTCCCAGAAAAGGTCTCCGGGATTTGCTGTGTGGCCGTCAAGAATCACAATATTCATTTTAACTATCTCCTTTCTGCTATGATTTCTTCCTTATATTCATTCAAACAGCTATAATCAAAAGGTAAATATAACCAGAGGAGAATGATTCTCTTCTGAGTATGCCACCGGAAATTGCAGGAAAAGTACCTATTGTTAAAAGTTATCAGGTTCCTGCGTATACAAGCAGGGCAAGCCCGAAAAGATAAGCCAGAAACATCAGGGCCAACAGTATGTTAACATTTCTTTTTGCCCCTCTGAATTCCTTCCAGATGAAAACTCCCCATAAGGCAGCAATAAGTGTAGCTCCCTGGCCCAGTCCGTATGATATTGCAAAACCGGCTTTACCCGATGCAATGATGCTCATGGCCATCCCGATACACCAGATAATACCTCCCAGCAAGCCTGTAAGATGAATTCCGATACTCCCCCTGCCGTAATCGCTGAAGGAAAGCGGTGGGCCTTCAATCGGCTTTTTCATCAGTATATAATTAAAGATGAAATTACTTGCAACAACACCAATAGCAAAGAAAAAGACAGCCGTATACGGAGTCAGTTTACCGGCTTCAGGAGCCATAAAGTCAGTGACCATGGAACTTGCTACAAACCTGTAGAAAAGCGACATCAGAACTCCTGCCGCGACAGAAAGGATTATGCCCTTGCCTGATACTTTTTGTTGTGAAGAACTGTGTTTTTTGTAGGCAATGGCATCAATAATTATTGCCGCAACAATCAGCGCCAGTCCTGTAAAAAGAATAACCGGATCACCTTTCGGGGCGGCAATGTAGTTGATGATAACACCAAGAGCCAGGGCAATACCGACGCCTACCGGAAATGCAACTGCCATACCGGCAATAGCCATTGCTGCAACCAGCAGGATATTGGATGCGTTAAATATAATCCCGCCAATCAGTGGATTCAGAATATTTCCCGCTTTAGCCTGTCCTATATCCTGGAGAAAACTCCTCCCGTTTTCACCACTGCTGCCCAGAGTAAATCCCAGCAGCACGGCGAAAACAAGAATGCCCAGAACATAATCCCAGTAGAAGAGCTCAAAACGCCATGATTT
>JAFGXX010000165.1 GCA_016936435.1 Bacteroidales bacterium | reverse complement strand
TTTATATGCAATACATGTGGGTTTCATATAAATAAAATGAACCAAATTTCTTACTTTGCAAAATTAATCAATATTCTTCTGTGATAACGGAATAAGTTCACTATTTGGTACAACAGTTAATGTAAAAGGGAATAATGGATTTTCCTGAAAATTCAATCAGATCGGCAGGTAAGAAGGGGTCGGTGGAAGTTATCACCGGGTCGATGTTCTCAGGTAAGACGGAAGAGCTTATCAGAAGGCTCCGCAGAGCTCGTTTTGCCGGTCTGAAGGTGGAGATATTCAAACCATCCCTCGACAACAGGTACTCCGAAACAAGAGTCGTGTCGCACGACGAAAAATCGATAGTCTCGACTCCTGTCGATCATGCCACCGCCATTCTTCTGCTTTCAGAAAATGTCGATGTGGTGGGTATCGATGAAGCTCAGTTCTTCGATATTTCAATAGTTGATGTTTGTAACAACCTTGCCGATAAGGGTATCAGGGTGATCGTGGCAGGACTCGACATGGACTTCCTGGGTAAGCCCTTTGGTCCGATGCCGGCACTTATGGCTGTGGCTGAGTATGTTACAAAGGTTCAGGCAATATGCATGCGATGCGGTGAACTAGCCACATATTCATTCAGAAAATCTTCTGAAGACCAGGTAGTAGTCCTGGGAGAGAAGGAAAAATACGAACCTCTCTGCAGGCAATGCTTCAATAAAGCCATAAATAAAAAGCCTTTACATGGCTGAACCTGTGTTAATGACCAGCTATGACCTTGCCCTGGCAGTAAAAGGTTCACTTACCGGGCCTCCCGACCTGCCTGTAGATGATATTACAACCGACAGCCGGAATCTCAGTTTCAGCGAACGTCTTGCATTCATTGCAATAAAAGGCAAAAATCACGACGGACATCTGTTCATTGACGGCCTCTACAGGAAAGGTATACGTGTCTTTATCGTGGAGCGAATGCCTCCCGGACACGAAACCTGTGAAAATGCGGCTTTCATTGTTGCAGAAGACAGCGTTAGCGCTCTTCAGGATCTTGCAGCCGCTAAAAGAAAGCAATTTTCATCGCCTGTTATTGCAGTGACGGGGAGTGCCGGAAAAACAGTGGTAAAAGAGTGGATAGCCGAGATAACAGGTCTTTCAATGCCGGTTATCAGAAGCCCCCGAAGTTATAATTCCCAGATCGGGGTTCCTCTTTCGGTTTGGAAACTGGATAAGGCCTACAGGCTTGGCATTTTCGAGGCGGGTATATCCCGGCCAGGTGAGATGGAGAAACTCAGGCGTATAATTGATCCAGATACCGGGGTCATCACCAATATAGGACAGGCCCACAGTGAGAATTTTATCGACGATGAGGAGAAGGCGGGCGAAAAGCTCAGGCTTTTCATTAATTGTTCCACAATAGTATACTGCAGAGATCATGAGCTGATTGACAGACTGATAAGATCAGATGTCATTTACAGCTCAAAGAATCTTGTCGACTGGTCATTCACCGACAGAGAGGCTTCAATTTTTGCAGAAAAGATATCAGCTATAGAAAGCTCAACGACAGTTGAGATGACATATAAAGGAGAGAGGATGAAGTTCCGGATCCCCTTTACCGACAGGGCTTCTGTGGAAAATGCCCTGACTGCGGCTTCAGCCTGTCTTGCCATCGGGACAGACCCGGAAATAATCAGGAAGGGGCTGTCCGGACTTGTTTCCGTGGCTATGCGTATGGAGATGAAGACCGGTCTTAACAACTGTATATTGATAGAAGATTATTATAATTCCGATCCGGGCTCCCTGGGTGTGGCCCTTGAGTTTCTCAGGTCTCAGAACGGGAGGAAGCGGACGCTGATACTTTCCGATTTTATGGAGAGCAGTCGCGACCAGAAAGAATTGTATGGGGAAGTGGCTGAAGATATCAGGAAATCGGGGATCGACAGGTTCATCGGTATTGGTCCGGGACTGTCAGGTCACAGATCTCTCTTTGGAAAGGAAGCCACGTTTTATTATTCCACAGGTGAATTTGTCCATCAGTTCAGTCCGGCTTCTTTTTCAAATGAAACGATCCTGATCAAGGGAGCAAGAAAATTCGAGTTTGAAAATATAGTAAAACTCCTTGAACTTCAGGTACATCAAACCATCCTCGAGGTAAATCTCGATGCCATCGCCCATAATCTGAATGAAATAAGAGGCTATCTCGACCCGGGCACTAAGATTATGGCAATGGTAAAGGCTTTCGCGTATGGTGCCGGCCCGTCGGAGATAGCTAATCTTCTGGAGTATCACAGGGTAAGTTGTCTGGGCGTCGCTTATGCCGACGAAGGAGCCGAGTTGCGCAATGCAGGCGTTACCCTCCCGGTAATGGTGATGAATCCCGATCCCGGATCATCGGATATCATTATCAGGCATGGACTTGAACCCGAACTATACAGTATGACATCGTTCAGGAAGTTTGCGATGGCAGCTTCACGGCATGGTCTGGTTCATTATCCTGTTCATATAAAGATCGATACAGGCATGCACAGGCTGGGCTTCATGCCTGAAGAGATTGTCGATCTTGCCTCTGAGATCCGGTCGGCAGGATCTCTCAGGGTGGCTTCAGTCTTTTCTCATTTTTCGGCAAGCGAAAATCCTGCATATGATCATTTTACACACAGGCAGGCTGAGCTCTTCCTGAAGGCAGTTGAAATACTGAGGGAAGCTGCAGGCTATCCTTTCCTCAGACATATATGTAATACTGCAGCTATCGTCCGGTTTCCGCAATATCATTTTGACATGGTCAGGCCCGGTATTGGTATTTACGGTGCCTGGGAGTACAGTGGTCTGAATTTCAGACCGGTAAACAGGTTCCGGACAAGGATATCTCAGATAAAAAGGATAGCTCCGGGAGAAGCGGTAGGTTACGGATGCAGCGATATATCAGATGAGGAACGTCTTATTGCTATTGTTCCTGTGGGATATGCCGACGGACTTAACAGGAAACTGGGGAACAGGAATGGTTTTCTCCTGGTCAGAAATAAGAGAGTCCCGATCATTGGTAACATATGTATGGACATGTGTATGGTTGACATTACGGGAATTAATGCCGAAGAGGGTGATGAAGCTGAAATTTTCGGTGAAAACATATTGATAAGTGAAGTTGCCGGACGTTGCGGGACAATTCCCTATGAAATACTTACATCTGTGTCGCCAAGGGTGAAGAGGATATTTTTCAGGGAATGATCTGCTGATAGTTAATAGCGGGCTACGAGGGGCATCCTTCTGCCGTCGCCGAAAGATTTTGATGATATCCTCAGCACGGGAGGAGCCTGGTATCGCTTATATTCATTTGTGTTTATCATTCTGATCACATTCCTGACAGTCTCCTGATCGATATTGTCACCGGTGATGCGGTGAGGAGGTTTTTGCTGCTCGATATACTGATAAAGTATCGCATCGAGTATCCTGTAATCGGGAAGTGAATCTGTATCGACCTGATCTGGTCTCAGTTCAGCTGAAGGAGGTTTTGTAATCGTGTTTTTTGGAATGATCTCACTCTTTCTGTTGATATATTGTGCCAGTTTGTAAATCTCTGTTTTGTAAACATCACCAAGAACTGACAGACCACCGGCCATATCTCCATACAGAGTTCCGTAACCAACTGCGGCTTCACTTTTATTGGATGTGTTAAGCAGTATACAACCGAATTTATTTGAGAGAGCCATGAGTATCACAGCCCTGATACGTGCCTGGATGTTCTCTTCGGTTACATCGTTTCCCCATCCTTTAAAAACCGGGCCGAGTATATCTGTAAAAGCGGTGAAAGGCTTTTCAATATTTACTATATCGTATGCCACACCAAGTTTTTCAGCAAGTTCGATAGCGTCGCTTACAGAATGTGTCGATGAATACCTTGATGGCATCAGTACAGCCCTGGCATTTTCCGGACCCAGGGCTTCTGCTGCCAGTGTCAGACAAAGGGCAGAGTCGATGCCACCCGAAAGTCCGAGAATACATTTTTTAAGCCCTGTCTTGGCGAAATAATCCCTTATCCCTGTTATCAGCGCCTTATGGATAAGTTCAACGGGATCTCTGTCAGTGTCACCTTCCGCTTCACTTCCTGCAATAAGGTCCCCGGCATGAAATGTTACCAGTGACTCTTCGAAAAAGGGAAGACGTTTCCATACTTCCCCCCTGTTGTTGATAATCATCGAAGCCCCGTCGAAAATGAGCTCGGTGTTAGCTCCGGTCTGGTTTACATTAATTACCGGAATCCCGTATTTCTCAGCTTTGCCTTTGAAAATCCCTTTTTTGATATTTGTCTTTGAATGGGAAAAGGGTGAAGCCGATATGTTAATAATCATATCCGGCTTTTCTTTTGCAAGCTCCTCCATGGGTGATACGGTATAGAGCCTTCTTTTTTCAAATTCATTATCGAAGTCTTGTTCATCCCAGAGGTCTTCACAAATGGTAATTGCCAGCCGGTAGCCCATGAAATCAAATACTGCAAATTCTTTTGCAGGTTCAAAATAGCGGTATTCGTCGAAGATATCGTAGGTGGGCAGCAGCGCCTTGTTGGCAGTGAACAGTATTCTGCCTTCGGAAACGGCAAGAGCCGAATTATAGAGTTTTTTCCCTTCACTGTTGGGATTTATCGTCGGCGACCCTATGATCGCTGTAATACCTTTACAGTATTTTGCTATTTCATTGACTGTTGCGGCACATCTTTCAATGAAGTCGATACGGTCGAGAAGATCCAGGGGAGGGTAACCCGGTACACTGAGTTCGGAGAAAACCACAAGATCAGCTTCTTCTTTTTTTGCCCTGTCGACAGCATTAAATATCAGTTCGCTGTTCTTTTCAAAATTTCCTATATGATAGTTAAGTTGTGCGACAGCTATTTTCATAGGTCACCCTGTTAAAAATTTATTCCAAGCCTTATTGAAATAATTCTGTGCGAGATCTTGTCGTGTGGCTGATTGAACGGGCTTTCCTTAAAGTCTTTTGTTATGTCGGCGAAATTATTTTCAAATCCCAGTCCTATCACTGCAGCAGTGTTTCCTCCGACTGCGTACTCTATTCCGGCCATTATATGATAGCCAATATTGAATGTCTTTATTTCTCCGGGGGCTTTCTGATTCTTAAGATCACCGATGTCGGCCTTACCGCTAACCACCACCTTGGGGTCTA
>JAFGXX010000164.1 GCA_016936435.1 Bacteroidales bacterium | reverse complement strand
GCACACAGTTTATCATCGTCAGCCTGGCGGGTGAAGAGAAGCACAACATAATATAGTGGATAGAGCCACGGCCAGATTATTCCCGGGTATCCCGTGCTCAGCACTATACCGACGGCCATGAGAATCTCTCCGAGGTAATTTATATGACGGCTCATACCCCAGAATCCGCTGGCAAGGATGCTCCTGTCACCGTCGGAAATCACCCGGGGACTGATTCCCAGAAAGGTCTTTGAAGGATTTTTCTTGAAAGTATATTTTTGCATGTTTGCACCCCGGGCAAGGCACCAGCCCGACAGGAAAATGATGCCATACAATACCAGCAGCCAGGCAGGAGTGTGCGGATCGGGTAAAGATACGGTTGCCCATAGGGGTATTGCATAGAAGAAGGGATAGAAAGCCAGATCGCCCCAGCCGAGCTTAAAACCAACACGTTCGGCAAGGAAATCGTAGGTGTACAGATGAACTTCCTCGAAAAATAGATATTCAACAACAAAGAACGAAAGAAAGACCGCAGCCATAAAAATCCCCGGCGAGGCTTCGTCTCCATAGATGATTTGATTGTGAGCCGCGAAACCAAGTACATTCAGTTCCAGCATAACGGCCCCGGTAAGGTAAAGCCACATTTTAATGTCTATTCTGCCTTCTGACAGCTGTGGCTGTTCCAGCCGCCCAAAGTAAAAATCGGAAAGAAAAGATCTTCTGACGGGAGGAAAAGGCAGAACTATAGCCAGAGAAAATATCAGACCCGTCAGGACAGCTCCTCCAAGTGTATACCACCGGTATTGCCACAGCCAGTCCCATGGAATAACCCCGTTAAAGCACAACAATCCCCAGACAAGGAGGATAATTGCCAGCACAGACAGCCCGTTGAGCCTGTATGTCAGCTTCTCAGAAGTGCCCGGACGGTTAACATAGCCTGTCACCCTGCGCGCGGGGAGAAGAGCATGTAAGATGAAGATGAAAATATAGATAATAAGAGGGGAGAAAAAAGCAGCTACTTTATCCATTTACCGGAATTTTTTCATCAAATATATAAAAATGCAGCACTCAAATTTTTCTGCCGTCTTTTTAGCAGAATGGAATTACAAAAATAACAGACAGTAAAAGTGAAAACCAAAATTAATCAAGCCATGAAAAAGATTTTTACAACAGCAGTGCTTATTATGATTATAGGTACTGCAGCTTTAGCAAAAAAAGCTGTTGCCGAGGGAGAGACACACTCGAAATTCGGGGACTACAGGATCGAAAAGGCCGACACCCGCGTTACTATTGAAGGTGTTGATTGCAAGACCTACAAGATCAGCTACAGGGAGAATCCGCTGGAACTGACAGTGGTGGTGAAAAGAGAGAAGGGAAGCCGGAAATTTTATGTTTTATCCGACAGACTGTCAGTACAGTACAAGTGGAACAAAGATTATTTCGGGATCGAAAGGCTCGACAAATCTCTGAACCAGCTTGGATACACAACGAGTGATGAAAACCTGAACAGGCAGGCCTATTTTCATCAGAAGGTCCTTTGTCCCGGACTGCTTCTCGACAGGGAATCAGCAAGGATGATAGCAGCGTTTTATCCGATGCTTCTGACCCCCGATTCAGGTATGTTTGCAGGTAAATAGGTTATCGGGTTAAAGAGCTTCAGCTTTTATGGAGAAGGGCTTTCTGAGCCCTTCTTTTTTATTTTGTTTTTATGACAGTATGTTTTTAATATGATTTATAAAACGGTAACGCGGGAATTTCGTTGATGAACAGACGAATAAATTGATTATCGTCGGCCTGTTTTTGATGAAAGATTATTTTTTAATACAATAAAAAGATATTTTTAACCCGTCATTATAACATAATTTAATCAGGGGGGGATGGAGCAGTTTGGAAATTTGATGGTGGAGGGGGATCAGAAGACTCCTTTCATTGAGTTGAACAGGATGACGGGGAATCTCATCTTTTCGGGGAAATCGGTTCCTGAGAATGCAGCGAAGGTATATGAGCCTGTTTTGAAATGGGTTACGGAGTATGTAAGTAAAGCCTTACCCACGACAAACCTGAGGTTTGATCTTGAGTATTTCAATACTTCGTCGATATTATGGCTCACAAAGATACTCCGGGCGCTTTCACGGATAGACGAACCGGATCATGTACTGATGATACATCTTTATGTACCTGAAGATGAATTCGACGAGATATCGGAATTCGATGATATTAACGATATTCTATTTCCTGTTACTGATATTCTTCGCGGGGCAGTTCCTAATATTGCCATCAAGCTCTATGGTAAGAATGAGACGGGCGAAGTGACAAGGTATACACTTATCCTTTTCGAGCAGGAGCAGCTGCTTAATCTGAAACTTGCCTGAGAGGGTAAGTCAGTAAGTATAAAAAATCCGGAGTACGCTTGCGCAGGGCCGGTAGAAACAACTACCTGGTCATTAAAACCAGTCTGGCCATCAGAGTCTCGCGGAAAGACTTGCCGACGGGAAGATTTTTTAGTGAATCTCCGACCAGAAGCTCAATAAAATTCTCTCTTATAGCCTCTATCCTGGAACGGTTCACAATCCATGATCTGTGGATTCTGATGAAAAGATCTGAAGGAAGCTGGGTCTCTATTGCTTTCATGGTAAACAGGATAGTGAATTTTTCCTGGTCTGTGTAAACCGTGACATAATTTTCCAGAGCTTCCACATAAACTATGTCTTTCAGCTTAAGTTTGACAAGCGTCGAGTTTTTTCTTATAAAGACTTCACTCTCAGGGCTATTGCTGCTTTCAGGAGATACATGATATTTTACAACCTTATCGACAGCCCTGAAAAACCTGGCATAATGAAGGGGTTTGATAAGGTAATCAATGACATTGAATTCGAAGGCTTCCAGCGCATGTTTGTCATCGGAAGAAACCATTATTATATTGGGTTTGAATTCGAGGCTTCTGATGAAGTCGAAACAATTCAGGCCGGGCATATCAGCATCGATAATTAAAAGATCAATGTACTTTTCTTTCGACAGAAGCCTGATAGCCGTTTCGGAAGTGCCATCTGTTTCATATAGCGAAACAGATGAGAACCTGTTCATCAATTCAGTTATAAGGTTATAATTTTCCTTATCTGCAACAATGATACATTTCATAACTGTATTCTCCCTGAGGGAGATTTTTTCTACATAAACTTAATTTAAACAAACAACGAACTATTAAGTTAAATGAACAGGTTATCTGATCAACCAGTAAAATTAAAACCTCAAACATGAAGAAATAATGAAAATGCATGTAAAAATCTTCGGTACGGATAGGAAGTCCCGGAATTTTATGGAGAATGTATTCCGTGAAACACAATTTTTTATTTTCCAATTGCTTAAATTTGTATAAGAACAGTAACCTGAATTTCAGCAAAACAAACCTGATTTTATGAAAAACATTACGCGGAAAAAGTTTCTGGAAAACTTTTCAATGGCTTTTGGTATTTCAGTCCTGGCACCGGGTGCAGTAAAGAACATATTTCCTGTACCTGCCAGAGTAAAAATGCCCACCGGTTTCCAGGTATGGACGATAAGGGATAAGCTTGTTAAGGATTTCCCGGGTACACTGAAAATGATGGCAGACCTTGGCTACAGAAGTGTTGAAATGTGTTCTCCTCCGGGCTATGAGTCTTCAGGCTTTGGCCCATTGATGAAGCTGAAGGCAGCAGAGATGAAACAGATATGCGACGATGCCGGATTGCTCCTGGAAAGTTCACATTATAATATAAATGAATTCAGAAAGCATCCGGACGAGAGAATTGAGTTTGCTGTCGCATCGGGACAGAAACAGATGATACTTTCCAGCTTCGGATTACCGCGAAATGCAACACTTGATGACTGGATGAAAGCAGCCGATGAACTAAATGAGACAGGCGTTAAGGTAAAAGCGGCAGGACTGACTCTGGGATTCCATAATCACAATATGGAATTTTCAGTGCTTGAAGGGAAACTTATCTATGATGCATTGCTCGAAAGATTCGATCCGGAATTTGTTAAGATGCAGTTTCAGGTGGCAGTAATTGAACTGGGATATAAAGCTTCTGATTATTTCAGGAAGTATCCGGGCCGTTTTATCTCGGCTCACCTTGCCGACTGGTCTCCTGATCAGAAAAAGATGGTTCCCCTGGG
>JAFGXX010000163.1 GCA_016936435.1 Bacteroidales bacterium | reverse complement strand
CTGATAGGGCAGATGCATGCCAACTTTAAACCTTAAACTGTGTGAGGGCGGGAGTGGGAGAGTGGGAGAGTGGGAGAAGGGGAGAAGAAGAGCATTTGTTCCAATTTGTTAAGACTGCACGATTTCACGATTGCACGCTTGCCCGCCGAAACGCAGTGAAGGTGGGATTGCCAGCCTTCGCTACCACCTTCGCTTGTGGCTTCGGTGGTCAAAGAAAGCTGCGGCTGGTAAAACACGATTGCATGATTGCATGATCGCATGATTGCACGATTGCAGGATCGCAGGATCGCAGGATCAATCCCAGCCCTTTTCAATTATTTTATTGGTTTTGTGTTACGAACTTTTTTCAAAGTGCCAGTATCCTGCCTGAATTAGTTTCAGCATTGTATGCCCTGCAATTCAATACAAATCCAGGATAAAGATTTGTGAATTTCCTGTATTTCGATAGCCTGAATTCAGCATGACTGTATTTTACCTCAATTGCAGAGCCGCTTTTCTGCGTTTCCGGAATAATGAAATCAATTTCATTACCATCTGCTGTTCTCCAGTATCTGATATAATCATCACCATAAAGCTGGCGGAGCCTTATAAATAGGTAATTCTCAGCAATGATCCCCCTGTCAACCCTTTCATGTATGGCTGAGAACTGATTCATAATGACATTCCTGAATCCAGTATCATTAAAAAAAACCTTTGGCATTTTTGTAAGCTCTTTTCTGACGTTTGAATAAAAAGGCCTGACAATCGAGATGTGAAAACACTTCCTTAAAACATAAATATAATTTTCGATAGCCGTTACAGATAATTTTACGGTATTTGCCATCTCATTTATATTCAGTTGCGAACCGGACTGGTGAGCGAGAAGCAGCATCATATTGTAGAACTTATCCTGATGCTGAACACCCGCCTCAAGAATATCCCTCCTCAGATATGATGTATATATCTCCTTAAGGATAGCTTTTTTCTCACTGAGATCAGTGGCCTTTACAACAGCAGGATACCCCCCGTAAGTAAGATATTCATCAAACAGTGACTGAATAATCTGCAACATTGGAGAAATGTATTCATCCCTTTTCCTGATTTCGATCAATTCAGGCATGATGTGCTCATGCCCCCTGAAGACAAGAAACTCCTCAAAGTCAAGAGTGAACAGGTTAAAAACTCTTTTTCTTCCTGCCAGGGAATCCTTAAACCTGCTGTCGATGTATAATGCACTGCTTCCTGTTACAATTAATTTTAACTGCTTATTGTATTTATCGTACATCAACTTTAAAAAATTAGAAGGATTCTTAAGGTATTGGATCTCGTCGAGAAGAAGAAAGATCTTTCTATCCCCCTGGTGCATAAAACGAAAAATATTTTCCGGATTCTCATTAAGTGCCTTCAGGAAGGACGGATCCTCAAGTGTGAAAAGATACGATTGTTCCTTTGTTTTGCTCAGAAACCCATGTAGCTGCTCCAGAAGTGTTGTTTTACCAGTCTGTCTTGGTCCGGTTATTACTATAATCTCCTTATTGTGAAGATGCTCTGTTATGGTTCTCAGTAATTTGCGTTCATACATAATACATACTGATATTATTGAAATATAAAAATAATAATATTTACTTAGAAAAATAGAAATATCGGATATAATTCATATTATATATTAAATTATTCTGAATTATCCAGACTCCGGTCACTGACTTGTTTTCTCAATCTGAATTTAGGAAATGCCAGTATATATAAAATTTTACGAGTTGGGCAGTCAATCTTATCCGGGTTGTTATTTCATTTGTCAAAAACTTGACTTCGCCTTTTTTGTATCGTAACTTGCTTATACAAAATTGGCGTAAAGGCGTTCAGGTTTAAAGGTTTAAAAGGTTATAATTTTCTGAAACCCTGACGCCCTTTGTCCGCCGAAGCCTTATTTGACCACCGAAACCACATGCGAAGGTGGATAACACCGTAACGCCGTAACGCCGTAACACCGTAACGCCGTAACACCGTAACACCGTAACGCCGTAACACAGTAACACCATATAATCATGAAAACAAAACTCTTCCTTCGTAATTTGTCTGGATTACCGAAGACTCCCGGATCGGTAAAGACGCCCGCATCGGGCGTCTCTGCGGTGGTGATCATAATTCTGATCATGTGCACTGCGCCCCCCGCCCTTAGCCAGATCCCGCAGGGATTCAATTACCAGGCCGTGGCCCGTGATGCAACGGGGACATCGTTAGTTAACACTCCATTGCCTGTCAGGATAACGATCCAGGTCGATTCACTGGGGACGACTATCCTCTGGCAGGAACTTCACCAGGACATTGTCACAAACAATCTGGGTATGATAAATCTTGTTGTGGGTAAAGGAACCCGCCAGGCATCAAGCACAGTAGCTCTTTTCAGCGATATTGACTGGAGTGTCAGCCCGAAGTTCATAAAGACGGAGATCAACTACAGCGGCTGGAAGACCATGGGAGTGTCGAGGCTGTGGTCTGTACCGTATTCACTTGTAGCGGAGGATCTGGCCGGGTCTGTTAAAAGACTAACAGTAACAGGCGAAACAGACAGTATGGAAGAAGCTTTGTTTGAGGTGAAGAACAAGACAGGACAGACTGTCTTTGCAGTATATAATGAAGGAGTGAGGGTATATGTATCCGACGGCGATGCGAAAGGCCTGAAGGGTGGTTTTGCAGTAGGAGGCTTCGGGACCGACAAGGCAGAGTCGACGAAATATATGTTCATAGGAAAGGACAGTGTAAGGTTCTATCTCGACACTAATCCTCTGACAAAGAAGCTCAAGGGAGGTTTTGCCGTTGGAGGTTATGATCTGACCAAGGGTACGGTTCAGAATTACCTCGATGTGAGTGCCGACAGTGTAAGGATCTATATCGACAGCAACCCTGAGGAGAAGAAGCTTAAAGGAGGTTTTGCAGTAGGGGGCTATGATCTTACGAAAGGTATCACCGGTGATTATTTTAATGTATCAGGCAAATCGGATGCTGAGACAATCAACGGAGAGGCAAGAGTGCTTTGGTATCCGGACAAGGAAGCCTTCATGTCGGGGAATGTACTTATAGAATCGAAAGACAGTGTAGGAACAAATTCATGGGCATCGGGATATCAGTCAAAGGCAATCGGCAATTATTCACAGGCCTTGGGATATCAGGCAATTGCAAGATCTGATTATTCTACTGCAATAGGAAAAAATGCTGTTGCAGACAGTATATATTCCTATGCACTTGGGGAAAATGCGAGGGCGAAAGGACATGAAAGTTATGCTCTTGGCAGAGGCGCGGTAGCTGATGGATTCAGGAGCTTTGCCCTTGGTAGTGCCGGAGTTGATTCAGCAGGTCAGGTTACTGGCGTCGCGTATGCTAAAGGTGATTATTCATTTGCTATCGGACAAGGCTCTCGGTCGGAAGGGATAGGTGCTTTTGCAATTGGAGTTGCTGATTCAGCAAAAGGAGATTTTGCGACAGCACTTGGGTATAAAAATTCTGCATATGCATATGGTTCAACAGCAATAGGATATTATTCCAGGAGTAATGAGTTCTCAAACGCTTTTGGATCATGGGCAAGAGCAGAAGGATATACCTCAAACGCTTTTGGTTTCAATACCAGAGCAAGCGGTCTTTTTTCAACCTCAATAGGTAGTGGTAGTACTGCGAGTGGAAGCTCTTCACTTGTTCTTGGACGAAATAGTAAAGCAACCGGCCCATATTCAACAGGATTAGGAATATATGTGACAGCAGGAGGAAAATATTCTCTTGCCATCGGATACTTTGCTTTATCAAATATGGAAGCTTCAATTTCAATGGGTTATAAATCAATAGCAAGTGGCTTTCATTCTATAGCCATAGGGTGTCAGACAGTTGCTAGTGGTGAAAGTTCAATTGCACTTGGTGATTCAACTGTTGCGAGTGGTCCACAAGGATCAACTTCATTGGGTTTTTATACAAAAGCTATAGGAGGTGGATCAACTGCAATGGGTGGATATTCAAAAGCTGTCGGAGGTTTTTCGACTGCTATGGGATTGAATACTGTCGCTAATGGTGCTGGCTCATTTGCTATTGGTTCATCTGCAATAGCTAATAACTATTCTTCAATAGCTATGGGAAATAATACCCAGGCTAATGGATATAATTCTATATCAATCGGTAACCACTCAGTATCTCCCTCATGTTTTGAGACTGTTATTGGGTCGTTTAATGCTGAATATGTTCCTGCATCATCAGATAGTTGGAATTATGAGGATAGGCTGTTTGTTATTGGAAATGGAACCTGGTATGACGATCGGAAAAACGCTTTGACTGTCCTTAAAAACGGTTGTATTGGATTACAATCCGTAACAAGTCCCACATACGCTCTTGAACTGCCAAATAATAGTAATGCCGGTGTGGGTCAGGCCAGAGCTTATGCCTGGGCAACCTATTCCGACGGAAGGGCCAAATCGGAGAAGACTGAACTTTTATACGGACTGGAGGAAATCATGCAACTCGTACCGGCTGAATACTTACATCATAGCACTATTAAAGGCAATGAAGGGATCATTATTCAGGAAGATGGCAGACATGATATCGGTCTTATTGCTCAGGATGTTTATAAGATTATCCCTGAGGCTGTTAACAGACCTGAAAAAGAGGAAGATGAACTATGGAGCATTTCTTACGATAAACTTGTTCCCGTTCTGATAAATGCAATCAAGGAACAACAGCAACAGATCGAAACCCAGCAGCTGCAGATTGATTCACAGAATCTGAAGATAGAACAGCTGTATGAACTGATAGGGCAGATGCATGCCAACTTTAAACCTTAAACTGTGTGAGGGCGGGAGTGGGAGAGTGG
>JAFGXX010000162.1 GCA_016936435.1 Bacteroidales bacterium | reverse complement strand
ATGTTCGTACTGGATGCCAACAGTATCAATGAAAAAGACAGAGCCAGGCGCTTTTAAGATTATGAGGAGAGGGATCCTTAACAAGTTCATTCTGGCAGGCAGTCCGCTGTTATTACTTTCTGCCTGTTCAAAACAGGCTGCCGAAAGCCCTAATTTTATAATTTTCATTGCCGACGATGTCAGCCGTGACGATGTGGGCTGCTATGGCAATGAAACTGTAAAGACTCCAAATATTGACAGGCTGGCAGCCCGGGGTGTGAGGTTCAATAATATGTTCCTTACAGCCAGTTCGTCGAGTCCGAGCCGTAACAGCATTATAACAGGAAGATATCCTCATAATACCGGAGGTTCCGAACTTCATTCCACACCTCCTGATCATATGATCGCCTTCCCCGAAATACTCCGGGAAAAGGGTTATCATACTGTTCAGGCCGGGAAATTTCACATGGGCCCCTATGCCAGGCGAGGATTTGACCTGTTAAATGAAAACGGAAAACTGAATGGCAGCGGGGGAGAGGAGCTATGGCTGAAGTGCCTGCAGGAGCGACCCCGTGAGAAACCTTTTTTCATGTGGTTTGCTGCCATGGATGCACACAGATCATGGGGGCCTAATGAGTTCTCCGGTACTCACGATCCTGCTGATATTACACCTCCATATTACCTTGCTTCAGCTGAAAGAACCAGGGAAGACATCGCAAAATATTACGATGAGATCTTCAGGTTTGACCATTACATAGGGCTTGTATACGAGGAGCTTCTGCGCCAGGGCGTCGCAGACAATACCGTTATCATCATCATGGCTGATAACGGAAGGCCTTTTCCTCACAGTAAGACAAGGGTTAATGACAGGGGCCTGAGGACACCCTTTATCGTTCACTGGCCTGCCGGCAGAGGTAATAAGCCTGAAGAATGTAACGCACTCATCAGCGCCGTCGATATAGCTCCAACGGTACTGGAACTGGCCGGCACTGAGATACCGGAACATATCCAGGGGTACAGCTTCACCTTACTTCTGCATAAGCCTTCAGGAGAATTCAGGAATTATGTATTTGCGGAACATAACTGGCACGATTACGAGGCTCATGAACGAATGGTGCGATCAGATGATTTCCTGTATATCCTGAATTCACGGCCACAGTTTCCCCAGACCGGACCAGCAGATGCTATTTCAAGCCCTTCATTCAAAGATTTGGACAGCCTTCGATTGACAGGGCAGCTTACTCCTGTTCAGTCGGACATATTTACAGCTCCCCGTCCCCGGGAGGAACTTTACGAATGTGAACCTGATCCCGACCAGTTCAGTAATCTTGCTGACAATCGCGAATTCTCCCGGTTAAAGGAAGAGATGAGTAATATACTCAGGGAGTGGATGATGGAAACAGGTGACAATATCCCTGACAGTCTTACAAAAGACTGGTACGAAAGGGTACCGGGCAATGTGAGAACTAAGTATCATAATATACGCGGTGAGCCTGTCGATCAGAAATTCAATTCAACACGCAATAACAATAAAGGAAGATTTTAAAATAATAAAACAGTTGCACGGTTTTCCACCCAGGAAAAGCATAAGGTTTACCGAAAGCAAAAGCTCTGTGCCCTCTGTGTCTTCTCCGGAACTCCCCTGTGCAAGTTCTTAAGAAAATAATAACATGGTAACGAAAATCACCAAACTGAACGCCGGACTTATTGCGTTTATAGCTGCTGCACCGGTAATTAGCGCTACTCAGTCTCTTCCTCAGAAGCCGAACATTGTTTTCATCCTTTCTGATGATATGGGATGGAAGGACCTGGCGTGCTATGGCAACAGGTTTACAGAGACTCCGAATATAGATGCGCTGGCCGGATCGGGTATCCGGTTCACGCAGGCTTATGCAGCGTGCCCGGTGAGCTCTCCCACAAGGGCATCAATACTTACAGGAAAGTATCCCGCAAGGCTTCAGCTTACCAACTATATTGCAGGTAAGAGGACAGATCCTTCCTCTCCAGTTCTGCCTGCACCATGGAAGCCTTATCTTGAAGCAGGGGAAGTGACTCTGGCCGAACTTCTTAAAGATATAGGCTATATAACAGGTATGGTAGGCAAATGGCATCTCGGCGGACATGATTCGATAGCTCCATGGAACCAGGGTTTCAGCTTCACCAGGATGATCGGTAAAAACGGACTTGACTATTACAATTATTCAATTTTCCTTGATTCTTACAAGAATGAAATAACCGATAAGGGAACAGATTACCTGACGGATAAGCTTACTGATTATGGTGTTGAATTCATAAGCCGTAACAGTGATAAACCGTTCTTCCTGTATCTTGCATATTCGGCGCCCCATGTAGTCATTGTTCCCCGTCCGGATAAACTGATGAAATACTTCAGGAAATACGGGCAGTCGGAAGAGAAGTTCAACCCCTACTATTCTGCAATGGTAGAAAGTATTGATGACGGCATTGGAAGAATTGTCGAGGAACTGAAGAGGAATAAGCTGCTGGACAATACAATAATAATCTTCACAAGCGATAACGGAGGACTGGGTATGGATGAGCTGGGGCCGACACCAACTTCGGTGCTACCGCTGAGGAAGTGGAAAGGACATGTTTACGAAGGTGGTGTGAGAGTACCCGCCATAATTTCGTGGCCCGGGAAAATTAAGGGAGGACAGGCTTCAGATAAGTATTTCAGTTCCATCGACTATCTCCCCACCTTATGTGATATTTCAGGTATTAAGGATTTACCTGATAAAGTTGACGGCATTAGCCTTAAAGATTTTTTGCTCGAAGGAGAAGACAACCTTCCTGCAGACAGGTCACTGTTCTGGCATTACCCGCATTTCTCGAACCAGATGGGCCGCCCGGCAGCTGCCGTCAGGGTTGGTGATTATAAGCTTGTGGAGAGTTATGAGACAGGGAAACTTGAGCTTTTCAACCTTGAAGATGACATTTCAGAGTCGAAAGATCTTTCTGAAAAGATGAAGGCTAAGACGCTTGAATTGCATAGCCTGCTTGTTGACTGGCGGGAAAATGTAAATGCACAGATGCCGGTTCCGAATAAGGGTCAGATAAAATAAAACTAATGAGGGGAGATATCCGGGACAGATCAGGAGCTAACTAATTTTGTAACAATTTTCAGGAGGGTATCTTCTTCTCCCACATTTCCCGGGAAGATAACAAAATAAGAACCCGGGGCTTTGCCGGATGCAGGCAGCCTGAGCAATGGAACACCCGGTTCAATCTGCCCCAGGACTTCAGCATGTCTGACGCCAAGTCCCTCCCTCATAATGTGGTGCGAGGTGATTCCGCCTTTTGAAATTATTGTCCCGGGGAGAGATTCCAATCCGGCGACAATACCGGCAAGGAATAATGAAATAATTGCAGACATCTTCTGATTCTCCGAATCCGTTCCGGAATTGTAATAGTTCCTTTCAGTAGCCAGCATTACATTCTTACCAGAAGAGAGTTGCATGTCAGTGAAATTAATAAGTTCACTCATGTATGCTTCCGGGGATGTCAGTATTCTCCTGACAGATATTTCTGCTTTGATAATATCCGAATGCCTGCATAATTCATTGATCTGGGAGGTGGTCTTATTTGTATATGAACCTGCTACGATGAGAAGATCAGGTGATTTGACAGCAGGGCAGATTATCTCTTTGCTCTCGATTCCAGCCCTTGTTTTTACAAAAGAGGCTGCCGTTCTGTACAGAAACCGTTTGCCTTTTTTCTCCGCAAGGCATATAGCCCAAACAGCGGTTTCCAGATCGCTGTAATTGAGTGCGTTGATTATTACAGGGCGTGCTGATTCTGTTTTTTCCAGTATTGCAGATATAAATTCCGGTCCCCGGTTCCTGATATCATCAATTGATACCGAGATCACATCTTCTTTCTTCCATTTCCCATCAGATTTTTCTTCTATCCATTCAGGAAGGGAGGAGGCTGAATAGCCAAAAAGAGGATCTTTTGCAAATTCAGTTTCAGCTACAGGTATATATTTCCCTGACTGAAAGACGTAATGAGTATCATTAAAGGTCATCCTTCCTGCTTCCATGAAAAATGGTGCAATGACTATTCCGTCATAAGGCCCGGATGTTTCAGTAAGGGCGGAGATCTCTTCCATGAAATGTCCTCGAAGCGTTGAGTCGCTGCGGCTTATTATTCGAAGCTTCCAGCCCTCTTTCATGGAAAGTCCCAGGCAGGATGCAACATCCCTGTTAATGCCGGATGCTTCTGAAGGACTTAGTGCCCGGCTGTTTGTCAGTAAAAAAACAGTTTCATTTTTATCAAAAGCTTCTTTTAAGATCACAGGACTCCAGTCTGTGAGCAGGGGAACTGAATGGACCGTCTGGCACCCGGTCGGATCATCATCTATAACTGCTATCCTGATCCTGTTTTGCCGGTTAAAGTCCTGAATTTCTCTAAGATATCCCATTGTGAACAGTCTCCGTGTTATTATACCGGAATGAAGAGTCTGTCGGTAGTGAGCATTATTCTGTCCATTCTGAATCCGTCTTCTCTCATCGAAAACTGCAGTATTTGTCTTCCGGGTTTTTCAATATCCAGGTATATCAGGTATGGCTCACCGCAATGGACTTTTTCGGTCCGCTGTTTACTCGCCCATGTCCACTTGTTTTTACCTTCACACCACTGCATTCTTTTTCCAGTTTCGGGCCACAGTCCGTTGATCCCGACATGCACACCATTATCTTCCGCTCCTGTTGAGAAACAGCTTACCCATACATAATATCTTCCGGGTTCTTTTATTTTGATCTTATATGATATGACTGCCATCTTACCGGGGTCATTTGTGAAATTCTCGCCGTCGATAAGTTTGTCTTTGGAAGTAATCCTGGTATCTGGCTGACATTGAATGAATGACCTTCCGCTTGCCTGATTGGCAATTGAATCAGAAGCGCCGGATGATCTGATTTTTACCCATGAACGGATTTCGTTTTTTTCCTGTCTGAAGAAACTCTCTGCTTCAATAGTGATTATGTTCCCTTTTTTTTCTGCTGATGACAGCCCCCTGACGTTTGTGTCTTCAGAAATCAAAGGAATAACCAGGGTGACAATTGCGATGAAGTATTTCATATATCATTTTTTAAAGGTAGATAACTGAATTTGTTGCGGCAGAGTTATAAACCGCTTCCTGGACTGCCAGGCTCTTCAGATAATCTTTTCCATTGGTTTCAAATTCTTCTCCTGAAATAAGATTATCAATAAAATGTCGTTGGGTAGCATATACGCAATCACCCGAAAAATCGATATTTTCATGTATATAGAAATGATCAGTCTCTTTTGTTCCCAGCATCTGGATTGTTATTCTTCCGTCAGGATATAATCTTATTGAACCCAGGGTTCCTTCGATAAGCATTTCTCCGAAAGTATAGCGCGGATTATCATAGTTTGGCTGATTATACCTGTTGGCATCCCATACAGCGATGGTTCCGTTCTCAAACTGAAAGTTCACGATCGCAAAATCCTCACCTCTTATTACAGGATTTAATCTCCGGAAAGTGGCAAAAACAGAATTAATCTCTCCTTTAAGGAAGCGGAAGGTATCTATGAAGTGAATGCCATTCTCAAATATAAGCAAACGGGGATACTCTCTGAAATATGGCTGTCGGGGAATATAGGCATTTTCTCCCCAGCCGTCGCCCATACGCGACCTGAAGTATAAATAGTGAACATCCCCGATCACCTCTTCTTCAAACAGTTTCTTAATTTCCCTGTACCATGGCTGGAAACGCCAGTTCTCATGCACCATGAAGCGTACTCCTTTGTCCGCCGCAAAGTTTATTATTTCCTCTGCATCCCGGTAGCTCATTGCAAGTGGTTTCTGGCAGATGATATCAATGCCTCTGTCAGCGGCCTCCCTGCACATTTCCGGGTGTGTGGAAGGAGGCGTGATTACGTCAGTAAAATCAGGTTTCTCCTTATCCAGCATCTCCCTGTAATCCGTATAATGTTTGATTATTCCGAACTCTTTCATCAGGGGTTCGGCTTTCTTAATTTCCCTGTTGCAGATAGCTGTTATCTTAACCTCGGGTATGCGGTTCCATGCCCTGTACTGAAACGGGGCAAAATAACCTGAACCTATTCCTACTCCTTTCAGCTTCATTTTCAGTCTATATTTCCTTTGTAACATCCATATTCAACCAGCATACTATCGAAAGCAATGCCAGCACTGCACCGGTAACAAAGAACGGGACCACAGAGCCTGTCCATACTTTCAGGTAGGGAAATGCAAGCGCTGTAACAAACGAACCAAGGTTGCCGGCCATATTCATTGTTCCTGAAACAGTACCCGAGTGTCTTTTGCCAATATCAATACAGAACGACCATGAAGGACTGAGTGTCATATCGGCACCGAATACAGCCAGGGAAAGAAAGAATACCGAGCCGGCAATATTCTGTTGCAGGGTACTGCCAACAAGTCCGATTATTACCAGGGTAAACCCGGTAACTGCCGGAACCCTGCGGCTCATTTTCCAGTTACCCTTTCTGTAAATGAAATCTACGAGGAAGCCGGATACCCAGTTCCCGATTGCCCCAAAGATAAGAGGTGCTGATGCATAAAATCCCGCTTCAACAATCTCGAGGTTGTATTTGCTTTTCAGGTGGGGAAGGAGCCAGGTAAGACAAAAGAAGAATGTGAAATTACTTCCGAAATACTGGCCCATAGCGAGCCACATATTCTTAGATCCAAGAAGCCTGCTGAGAGTCATAGTTTCACTTTTAGCCCCGCTTGTTGCCTGCCGGTTTGCCATAATGTAATCCTTCTCTTTCGCCGGTACAAGCTTGTGTTTTTCAGGCAGATCGCGAAAGAATATGTACCACAGTACAGCCCAGAGGAAGACTACGGATCCCTGTATCATGAAGCTGTGACGCCAGCCGACAGTCTGGATAAGAAGGGCAATGGCAGGAAGGGCAAAGGCAGCTCCGAGCCTTGATCCCGAGAAATTTATTCCCTGAACTATACCTCTCTCCTGTAATGGTATCCACGAAAAAAAGGCCCTTGAGGTCCCGGGAAAAGCTCCGGCTTCGCCTGCTCCGAAAATGAACCTGATGACCAGCAGTGATATGAAATTCCATGCCGCACCAGTGAGGGCGGTGAAGAGAGACCAGAAGGACACAATTGCTGTAAGCATCCTTCTCGGACCATATTTATCTATCAGAAACCCTGCAGGGGTCTGAAAAAGAGAGTATCCGAGTGCAAATATCGACAGGACCCATCCCATCTGTGCATCTGAAAGACCCAGCGTGCCGGCAATTGGATCTTTGGCCACCGAGATGCATGCTCTGTCAATATATAACAGCAGCGACAAAATAAACGTGCCGGAGACCAGCAGGTACCTTCTCTGTAAAGCCATAGGTCAGAGTGTTTTTTTAATCAGACAGATCCAGTCTTTACCATCCGCCACAGGAGGATTACCGGCATCAGACAGTACCTTGCCGTTACTTTCAATAGTAAGCCCGGCCTGAAGGTCGCCGCCTATCCTGGGATTAAACCAGCTTGTGTTGTATCTCCCTGAGGGAAGACTTATTAAGACGCCTTTACCGCGGGGAGAATATACTGCATAAATCTCACCATCGCCGGCAAAGCAGTAATCTTCAGGTGAAGGTGTGATTTCATCGGCACTCTTCATTTCAGTAAAAGGCAGGTGATTATGGAAGAAATCAAGAGCTGTTCTGGTCTGTTCCCATAGATTATTCCTGCTCCGCCAGTCTTCGCAATTCAGGTCGGAATGAGGATACCTGTAACCGAAGTACCACTCAACACCTGCTCCTCCTGCCATAAGGTTTCCGTATAGTACCTTGTGTCTGATGGTGTCATGGCCGGGATCGAAGGAGTCAGGCATAGCTCCTTTATTAGCGGAACCGATCTCATCGAGACATACCACCCATGGTTGCCCCGACTCTTCGGATTTTGAAAGCCAGGATAATGCATCAGCATGAACCATATTTACATTTCCGCACTGTATTGAGGGACCTTCAATATTCTTAAATCCCAGGTAAGCGGTTAAATCTTTTGTTCGTTGTTCTGTGCCTGAGTGTGTATGCACGACAATGAAATTATCGTATGGATCTGTTTTTCGGATAAAATCAGCCATCTTCTTTGTGTCCTGATAAGTCTGCCCATAGGGAGAAAATCCTGCCGGATTATGTTCTTCCCCAAGATTCCATGTTATTGCCAGATGATGTGAGAAGCGGGCTGCAAGTTCCCGGAGGTAGAGTTTTCTCTGGACGTCGAGATAACCGCAATCGAGAAGGCACTCATTTTCT
>JAFGXX010000161.1 GCA_016936435.1 Bacteroidales bacterium | reverse complement strand
CCTTTCGGAGGCAGATGGCACTCGTAACAGTGTGTTACGGCCCCGGAAGGGTTATTGTAGTGGGTCGACAATTTCCAGCTCTGGTCGGAGGTTGGATGAATATGGCACGACATGCAGTATTTATCTGTCGACGTATAATCCATTATCCTGTTGAAGGAGAATACCAGCAGTACGCCGGCTAATAGGCCTGAAGTAATTAGCCAGAATCTCGTCCTGCGGCTTACCGACGATATTCTGTATTGCTTCTTTATTTTCATGCAAAACCGAACTATCAATTAAAACTTGCTAAAGTTAATTGATTGTCCGACTCGTCCGCAAGAATTAATCGGTTTTTTAAGATTTTTTAGTAAAGTATCAGAATCGTTTTGTATATCCGTGGCAATAGGGTATCTTCCCGTTATTAAAGTAGTAATCCTGATGATATCCCTCAGCGTCAAAGAATTCGGTGGCTCTGGTAAGGGCTGTTGCAACTTTGTATCCTTTTGACCGGAGTACGTCAAGGTTCTTTTGTGCCGCTTTTTTCTGCTCATTATTGAGATAGAAGATCTCCGAACGATACTGATCGCCTATATCGGGCCCCTGGCCTCCGACCTGTGTGGGATCATGTATTTCGAGGAAGAGTACCAAAAGAGTTTCATAATCAGTCTTACCCGGATCATAGATAATTTTCACGGCTTCGGCGTGACCTGTCGTTCCCGTGCATACCTGTTTGTAGGTCGGATTTTTGACATGTCCGCCTATGTAACCCGAAGTTACAGTAATAACTCCCGGCTCCTTCTGAAGAAAGTATTCAACACCCCAGAAGCAGCCTCCTGCAAAGATGGCAGTCCCGTATCTGCCGGGCTCCAGCTTAGCCGGCACAAAATCGAGCGACACTGAGTTAACACAATGGCGCAGGTTATTGGGAGTAAGTCTTTCGCCTTCAAAAACATGACCAAGATGAGCCCCGCAGGTCGAACAGGTGATCTCTGTTCTTCTGCCATCAGGATCAGGGAAACGGCTTACCGCTCCTTCTATCTCATCGTCGAAGCTTGGCCAGCCGCAACCTGAATCGAACTTGAAATCAGAGTAAAACAAGGCCGAACCACATTTTTTACAGATATAGGTTCCCTTTTCCTTATGATCGTTGAACTTGCCAGTGAAAGGTTTTTCCGTACCCTTACTGTTGATTACTGAAGATTCCGCCCCCGAAAGGTCGTTGTAAGGAAGTTTTTCCTGAGAAAAGGATGATGATCCCATAGAAAATGAAATTATTAAAGTCAGAAATAATAGTCTTGCAATGTCCATGCCGAAGCCATTTTATAACGAAACAAATTTAAATAAAAAAGGTTTCAAAAAGCACAGCTTAATTTACTGTAATTATAAGCATAACAATTTCTGAACATCAGAGACCGTTTTATTGTTAAAGGTTTTGGTACGGGAATTGTGGCTTTTTAATAACTAAATTGAAGACATCCACGTTGTAGTTACATTGAAAAGTATATTTTTGTAAATAATTAATATTGTTCCGGTATGAAAAAATTTGCTGTTTTAATAATTTTTGCCTTCATGGCTGCCATGGCTCTTAGTTCATGTAACAGGGAGGTATGTCCGGCTTACAGCAATGCTGAAAATGTTCAGACGGAGAATGCCGGCTGAGAGCCGTCACGGCTTTTTTGTTTATAATATAATCGCCGGTATGAAGAACCTGCTTTTTACAGCGGTATTTTTCTTTTTTACCGGGGGAATACTGCTGGCTCAGGGGGATATTGACGAACAACAGACAGTGTTCTTCCGGAACGAAAGATCTTTTGCCGTTCTTCTTAATTCCGACGGACTGGGTTTGAATTACCGTGAAGCCAAAAGGATCAACTATCTCAATAAGAGGCTACTCGAATTTGATCTCGGCACCCTCAGGCATCCGAAAGAATACAGGATAAGCAATCCCTATACTACGGGTACAGGTACATTCGTATTCGGGAAACTTAATTCGGTTGTATATCTGCGTGGGGGTATAGGCCGTCAGAGGGAGATATATTCAAAAGCCGACCTGGGAGGCGTGGCAGTAAGGTATTTTTATTCCGGGGGACCGGTGCTGGCTTTTTACAAACCTATTTATTACCGTGTACTGTACCCTGTTTCGCTTGTCGAATGGGAGATCAGGGAGGAAAAATTCGAGGTATCGATACACGATCCAAGCGACATATACAGCAGGGCATCAATTTTTAAAGGACTGGGAGAAACCAAGGTTATACCTGGCCTGTATGCCAGGGGAGGCTTTAATTTTGAATACAGCAAGCAGGATAAAGTAATTCATGCGATCGAGACCGGTGTTCAGATAAATCTCTTCCCGAAAAACATCCCGATAATGGCAAATAATGAAAATAAAGCTGTATTCTTCTCATTGTTTGTCAGTTACAGGTTCGGTGTTATTATCGATCCTCTTCATCCCGAAGACACCCGGCTTTCCAACCTGTTCAGAAAGAACAGATAAAATGACTGCTCTCAGTTATTGTTTTTAACCGGAAAATGTTAATTTTGTGGCGCGATTTATTAACCATATAATAATATAGTATGTCAAAGATTAAAGTAGGAATTAACGGTTTTGGCAGGATTGGCCGCCTGGCCTTCAGAGCTGCCCTTCAGAGGGATGATATAGAAGTAGCAGGGATCAACGATCTCCTCGAAGTGGACTATATAGCATATATGCTTCGTTACGACACCGTCCACGGAAGGTTCAACGGCGACATTGATGTAAAAGACGGACAACTTTACGTTAACGGCAAAAAGATCCGTGTTACTGCAGAGAAGGCTCCCGAAAATCTTAAATGGGATGAGATAGGAGTTGATTATGTTCTGGAATGTACAGGTATCTTCCTTACAAAGGAAAAAGCCATGGGTCATATCACGGCAGGTGCAAAACGTGTTGTAATGTCGGCTCCCTCAAAAGACGACACCCCCATGTTCGTCATGGGTGTAAATAATGACACTTACAGAGCCGATATGCAGTTCGTATCGAATGCATCCTGCACCACCAACTGCCTTGCTCCCGTAACAAAAGTCCTGAATGACAAGTTCGGTATAGTAGAAGGTCTGATGACCACAGTGCATTCAACCACCGCAACACAAAAAACAGTCGACGGTCCGTCAAACAAGGACTGGAGAGGCGGCCGTGCTGCATCTGGCAACATCATACCCTCATCAACAGGCGCCGCAAAAGCCGTTACTAAAGTTATACCCAGCCTCAAAGGCAAACTTACCGGAATGGCATTCAGGGTACCCACACTGAACGTATCGGTTGTTGACCTCACCTGCCGTCTTGAAAAACCTGCCACTTACGAAGATGTCAAGAATGCAATGAAAGAGGCAGCCGCAGGACCACTGAAAGGGATTCTCGGATATACTGAGGAAGCCGTCGTGTCGAGCGACTTCATCGGCGACTCACGCACTTCCATCTTTGATGCAGAGGCAGGAATAGCACTTAATGATAATTTCGTTAAAGTGGTAGCATGGTACGACAATGAATGGGGCTACTCATGTAAGCTTCTTGATCTTATTGCCTACATGGACACAGTTAAATAAGACACATCGTATCTTAAATAAACAGAGAGGGGCCGGTCGAAACCAGCCCCTTTTTGTTTTTACCTGAGCCATTCTTTATGTTATCATTTCAATTGCGAGAGGAATGCCCGCTGTATCGCGGTAATGCTCCCCAAGCTCAAGCATTGCTTCATCATCTTCCTCATATAACCATTTCATTTTAAGACTATTGCCTGACCTGCTAAAAACAGTAAGCCTTTTCAGTATCTCGTACAGGTATTTTGAAGAGCCGCTGTTTATATATTCAAGCTGAATTGAAACTTCGAGGCTTTTATTTTTCTCGAAATGCAGGGTGATCCATTCATCGAGACGACGGAATATCATCTCAGGATTTTCAGGGATAGACCTGCCGGAGACTTCCAGCCTGTTTTCATCCGGATAATATATAATACCCGGAACATTCTTCAGAGCTTCCTGAATTACATATTTTTCCATAATTGCTGTATTTTATTCATAACGTAAAGCTTCAATGGGATCGATGTTTGCTGCCTTTATCGCCGGAGCATAACCCGAAGCTACACCAACCAGGAAACAAACCGCTATTCCCATTATAACCCATACCCAGGGGATAATAAAACTTGACTTCAGCATTGATGAAACTAAATTGCCGATCAGTATACCAAGTATAATACCAAAAATACCTCCCATCTGGCCGATAAGTATCGACTCGAAAAGAAACTGGTTCTTTATCGTCCGGGGTTTCGCTCCTATTGCTTTCCTTACCCCTATTTCCCTTGTTCTTTCGCTTACCGATACCAGCATTATATTCATAAGCCCCACAGCTGCACCAAAGAGCGTGACTATTCCGATAAGTGTGGCAGCCAGCGTAATATACTTCAGGTTCTGAAGCAGAAGGGTAACAAGGTTGTCGCTTCTCGTTACATTGAAATCGGATTCGTCTCTGGGATTTAAATTCCTGACAATTCTGAAAACAGCTTCAGCCTGTCCTGTAATAATGTCCAGGTTAACCGTCCTGAAAGGCATTACCGTTATGTTGAAATTCATGTTAGGACGTGAGAAATACTGACGTGCTGCAGTAACCGGTATGAAACACACATTGTCGCTGCTCAGCTGACTTGCACCCTTGCTCTTCAACACCCCTGCAATACTGAATTTTAAACCGGCAACAGATATCTCCTTTCCAAGCGGATCAATTCCCGTAGGAAAAAGTACATTGGCAACATCCGACCCCAGAAGCGCCAGGCGCCTCCCCGACTGTATCTCATCAGGGCTGAAATTCCTCCCTGATTCAATGTCGTAACCGCTTACCGTAAGATAGTTATCATCAATCCCGGTAAGAGTAATATTCGGGTTCGTCTCCTCTGTCCCGTAACTGAGAGTTGTCATCCCTGAAGCATTGAAGGAAACAGAAACCCAGGCCGGCTCATTAAACCTTTCCCTGAATTCCATAGCTTCACGGTAAGATATACGAGAAAAATTCCTTGCCCGGTACCTGTTGTTGCCAACCTGAATATTCATTCCCCTCGAAGTTATCGTGAATGAGTTGGCACCCATCATCGTGAACTGGCTTGTAAGCGACGATTTGATTGCATCAATTGCCGTGAGAATACCCACAAGAGCCATGATACCGAATGCTATAATGCAGATTGTAAGAATCGTCCTGATTCGGTTCGATTTTACCGCCCTTACTGAGATTCTGAAATTTTCTCTCGCCAGAGCCATATAACTGGAACGTTTATGCTGCATTTTCTCAGACTGTATAAAAAATAAAAGTAGTGTTTTTTTTGAATCCGTGCTTTCACAGATATCATTAAATGGAAGTTCAATCAGGTTTTCCGGCCTGATTTGCCGTCGGGGAAAGCAAATCCCAGACAAACATCACTGATTTCCCGGTAACGGAAGGACATATTTTAAAAAAATAATTAACATTTTAGTTGCATAACTAATTTTTTCGTTTTATATTTGTGGTATAAGCGGTTTTCAGTAATATTTTCAAACCAGTCAACGGAAATTATAAGATATGAGAGAACTTACACGTGCAGAAGAACAGGTAATGCAGGTCCTGTGGAAAATAAAAAAAGGATTCGTGAAAGATATTCTGGAATACTTTGACGAACCCAAACCTGCATATAATACGGTGAGCACCATTGTAAGGATCCTTCAGGATAAAGGTTTTGTTGATCACAAGGCCTATGGAAGGACCCATGAATATTATCCTCTTGTTTCGAAAGATGAGTACTCGGATTCTCACCTGAGAAATTTCGTAGATGATTATTTCTCAAGCTCCTACGGCAAGATGGTCAGTTTTTTTGCAAAGGAAAACAGGATATCGGTAAAGGAGATGGAAGAAATAATGAAGATCATGGAAAATGAAATGAAAAAACAAAAGAAAGAAAAATGAACCCATTCCTCTTATTTATGCTGAAAGCAGGTCTTGCCCTGGCTGTACTTTTTTCAGTCTATTTCCTCTTTCTCAGCCGCGACACAACATATGTCCGGAACAGGTTCTATATTCTGACCTCTCTCCTTGCGTCATTCATCCTTCCCTTCATATCGATACAAACACGTACTCCTCACGAGATGCAGTTATTCGGAAGGGAACTGACAGAAATACTGGTTTCCGGAACGGCCGAGATGAGCAGCACGGTTGTTTCACCGGCCAGTGTCTTCAGCTGGCAGCAGGCGGTTCTTACCGTATATCTGGCAGGTCTTGTGGCAGCCGGCCTTAAATTTCTCCTCGAGATACTCAGCCTGACTTTCCTGATCGTCAAACATCGTAAAAGGGACGGCCGCATAATAACTGTCAGGAATACGAAATCGTCAGGGTTTTCAGCTTTCGGCTACATATTCATCAACAGCAGCCTGGATCCCTATGAGGCTCAGGAGATAATAAAGCATGAGCAGAAGCACCTGGAGAGGTTTCATTTTTTCGACATCGTAATAATTGAGTTCATGAAGGTTTTTCAGTGGTTCAATCCTTTCATATACATGTTCGACAGGTCGCTCAGGGAGGTTCATGAGTTCGAGGCCGACGAGAAATGTCTGAGTTCAGGCATTCCGGTCCACAGCTATCAGGGACTGGTAATGAACCAGGTATTCAGGACAAAGGTATTCAGCGTATCAAACAGTTTTTCCAATCCAACACTCATAAAAAAACGAATGATCATGATGACAAAAAAACGTTCCGGATGGATGGCAAATTTCAAGATCCTGCTGGCCCTGCCGGTGGTAGCCGTCCTGCTTATTGTATTTTCGACCTGCTCTGAAAAAATCACCTACAACGACGTGCTGGTTGAAGAAGTGACACCTCCCTCCAAAGCTCCCCTAATCTCAGATGCTGAGCCCGAACCCTTTGTGGTTGTCGAGGAAATGCCCATGTACACGGGAGGCGATTCAGCGCTGTTGCGGCACATCGCGATGAACACCACCTATCCCGAAGCAGCTAAAAAAGCCGGCACTCAGGGTCGGGTCATCGTCAGGTTCTGCATCACCTCAGCAGGTACTGTCGATAAAATCTCAGTACTAAAGGGAGTAAGTCCGGAACTTGATGAAGAAGCAGTGAGGGTAGTATCAACCCTCGGAATCTTCGAACCCGGACGTCAGGCCGGCAAACCTGTGCCGGTATGGTATATGGTTCCAATAACTTTTACACTTTCAGGAAACAAGTCAGCTGAGTCTGCCGCGGCTGTTCCACCGCCGCCACCGCCTGGCATGCCACCTTCATCTCCCGGAGCTTCTGAATCGATTATTGCCACAAAAGACGGGGATGACGGAAAAACCTATGATGCATATGTCGTTGTGGAAGAAATGCCCGTCTTCCCGGGAGGCAATGAAGCATTGCTGCAGTTTATTGCAGAAAACACCAGCTACCCTGAGCAGGCCAAAAAGAACAACATTACAGGCCGGGTGATAGTGAGGTTTGCCATTGCCGAAACAGGAAAGGTCGGAAATATTTCAGTACTTCATGGAGTCGACCCCGATCTCGATGCCGAAGCAATCAGGGTATGTTCGATGCTTCCCGATTTCATCCCGGGGAAACAGGGTGGCAAGGCTGTAGCTGTTTGGTACATGGTACCGATAACATTCAGTTTAAAATGATTATCTTTGGGTAAATAATCATACTTGCCGACATTAAATAAAGTTGAATTATCTCATGAATAAGATCCCCGGCCACATTTTTATACTGATTTTTGCTTCAATTATTATTCTATTACTCCCCTCCTGCAGGGGCAGGTCTGACAGTCCCCGGTCGTTGCCGGGGACTGCAGGTGCTGAAACACCTCCCCCGCTGCCCCCTGAACCATACAGTGTCGCTGACGGAGATACAGTATGGTACAGGGTTGACACAGCTCCGGTATTCAGTGAAAACCCTGAGGCGCTGGGGCTTTTTCTCTTTAACAATATCAGGTATCCCGAAGCTGCAAAGAAAAAGAAAACGCAAGGCAGAGTCGTGGTGGGCTTTGTTCTGACCAGTGACTGTATGGTTAGAGATGCAAAAATAATAACCGGACTCAGCCCCGAATGCGACAGTGAAGCATTGAGAGTCGTCAATGCCCTTCCTCTGTTTTCAAAACCTGCATATAATGGCGACAGGCCCGTTAATTTTCATTTTTTCCTGCCGGTTCATTTCAGACTAAATTAAGCCTTTTCCATCATCATTTCTTACCTCCTCAGGTAACAGCCCTTTTTACTTTCATTAAGAGGGATTGTTATATCTTTGTCTGCCGTAATGACCTTTCTTAAGAAACTTAAATGAACCTGTCTCAGAGAATATATGCCTTTTCCCTACTGGGTGATACACTCCGCAGAACACTTGCCGGAGAAAAGACACACTGCAGCGACAGACTTGCCGGACTGATCAGCAGTCAGCAACACCTTAATCCATGGTTCACTCCCGGCAATGTCATAATGGCCTTAACCGCAATTGCAGGTGAGCTGACAACAGTGAACCTCGAAAAATGGACAAAACCGTACCCTGATTTGAGAGAGACGAAGATTCCTGCACGCATTGCCGTTATAATGGCAGGCAACATACCCCTGGTAGGTTTTCATGATTTTCTTTCGGTACTTATCTCGGGTAATATTGCGGTGGTAAAAAAAAGTTCGAAAGATCCCGACCTCATTATGCTTATCAGGGATCTGCTCGTTGAAGCAGACCCGGGAATCAGCAGACTGATAAACATCACTGAAGGAGTTCTTCCTGACTTTGATGCAGTTATTGCGACCGGCAGTGACAATACATCGAGATACTTTGAACAATATTTCGGAAAATATCCCCATATAATCAGAAAGAACCGGAACAGTATTGCAATTCTTGACGGTACGGAGACCAAAGAAGACCTTGAAGCACTGGGCTCTGACGTATTCTCCTATTTCGGTCTCGGCTGCAGGAGCGTATCAAAAATGTATGTCCCCGCTGATTTCGACCTGCCTACTCTGGCTGCAGCCTGGAATAAATATGCAGACATAATAAATCATTCGAAATACGCCAGCAACTATGATTATTACAAGGCTGTTTACCTGGTTAACAGGGACAGGTTCACCGATACAGGGTTTGTTCTTCTGAAGGAAGACCGGAGCCTGGCTTCACCCGTGGCAGTATTGCACTATGAATTATACAGGCCGGGAGAGACACCCTTAAAAGACATTCAACTGCTGAAAGATAAAATCCAGTGTATTGCAGGCAGGGATCACATTCCGTTTGGAAGTTCTCAATCGCCTGCCCTGTGGGATTATGCCGACGGTGTCGATACACTCGATTTTCTTCTAAAAAAAATTAGCACAGGATTTTTGTAATATAAAAAATACTATATTGCACCCATCGAAGATTATTTGGTTATGGTTTACAAATTTGTAGTCTTATCTGATGAGGATGAGTCGTTTGTGAGAGAATTTGAATTCCTTGACTCACACACCCTGATGGATTTTCATAACATGATCCAGGAGGAGCTGGAGTTTGACAAGTCGCAGATGGCATCTTTTTATCTTGCTACCGACAACTGGGAGAAGGAGGAAGAGTTCACCCTTTTTGACATGGGGACAGGATCATCCACTATGGAATCGGCTGTGCTTGAAGAAATCATTTTCCGCAAGAACCAGAAACTTCTCTATGTTTTCGATTTTTTCAATGAAAGAGCTCTCTTCGTTGAATATACGGGTGAATCGGGGGAAGAACCCGTCCACGAGTATCCGGTATGTACAAATTCGAAAGGAGTACCTCCCAAACAGGTCATTTTCGGAAGCAGTTCAAGAAAACTTTATAACAACATTGTCGTCTCTGATGACGATGAGGATGAAGATGAACCTGAAGTTGATGATCTCTTCCTGAATGAAGACGATGAGGAAACCCTGGAAAATTTTGAAAGGGAAGATCCTCTGGGTGATGAAGAAGAGGAGTGATCTCCCCGGAAGCGGATTCCGATGAAAAATACACTTATAGTTCTTCTCGGTCCGACAGGAGTGGGTAAGACAGATCTTGCAACAGAGATAGCCGCCAGGTTTGACTGTGAGATCATCTCAGCTGATTCGCGACAGTTTTACCGTGAAATGAAAATCGGCACTGCAGTTCCTTCCGATGAACAGCTAAAGAAGGTCCGACATCATTTCATAAGGTTCATACCGGTTACCCGGTACTACAGTTCCAGTCTCTATGAAAAGGATGTCCTGAAACTTCTTCCACAACTCTTCAAAAAGAACAATCTGGTAATCATGACCGGAGGATCGGGAATGTACATTGATGCCGTGTGTAATGGCATTGACGAGATTCCAGATGTAGATCCTTCCGTCCGTGAGAAATATATTGCGAAGTACAAATCTGAAGGTATTGAAGGCTTACGACTTGAACTGAAGATAATGGATCCGGACCATTACAGCAGGGTTGATCTTAAAAATCCAATGAGGCTGATCAGGGCTCTCGAAATATGTGAAAGCACAGGCCGTCCGTATTCGTCCTTTCTGAAAAAACATAAAACCGGGCAGACAGACCTTTCAGCTAAGGCCCCGCAGAGAGATTTTGAGATCATCAGGATAGGCCTTGTGAGGCCAAGGGAGGAGTTGTACAGGAGAATAAACCTGCGTGTTGACCAGATGATAAGCGACGGACTGGAGAAAGAAGCAGCAGGTCTGTGGCACCTGAAAGATCTGACTGCCCTCAACACAGTAGGATACAGGGAATTCTTCGATTATTTCGAAGGGAAGACGACACTTGAAAAAACTGTCGGACTGATAAAACGTAATACCAGAAGGTTTGCCAAGCGACAGCTTACATGGTGGGCAAAAGAAAAGGATATAAAATGGTTCGGAGCTGATGCCAAAGAGGAGGTAATGGAATATATCAGAAATGTTTCAGCTTCAAAATCGTCTCAACAGGATCCTCTGAACTGAAGACCGTGTTGCCTGCTACCAGAACATCAACCCCTGTCTCAACAAGTTCATTTGCATTCCTGGTATCAACGCCACCGTCAACCTGAATAAGTACATCATGTTTTCCTACATCAATCATTTTTCTGAGTTCTGAGATCTTCCTGTAGCTCTCAGGTATAAATGACTGTCCTCCAAATCCGGGATTGACGGTCATGATGAGCACCATATCAATATAGGGAAGGATATTCTGCAGTAGTGAGACGGGTGTATGAGGATTGACAGCCACACCTGCTTTCATCCCCAGGTTTCTGATCTCGTTCACTGTCCGGTTAAGGTGGGTACATGCTTCATACTGGACTGTCAGTATGTCTGCTCCGGCATCTTTCCAGCGGGACAGGTAGCGGTCGGGGTCGATGATCATCAGATGAACATCGAGAGGCTTACGGGCAACCTTTTTTACAGCTTTCACGACTGGGAAACCGAATGAAATGTTGGGGACAAAGAGGCCGTCCATGATATCGCAGTGGATCCAGTCGGCTACGCTGTCATTTATGAGCATTACATCCCGCGCCAGATTACCGAAATCGGCTGAAAGAAGTGATGGTGAAACGAGATGATCCATTTCAGTTTGTTTTGAACAAATATAGGAACAAAAACTTAACCGAGATAGGTTTTAAGTATTTTACACCGGGTGGTGAACTGGATCCTTTTAATTGCCTTCTCCTTTATTTGCCTTACCCTTTCGCGTGTAAGGCTAAGCTCCTCTCCTATCTCCTCAAGGGTAAAGGGATGTTTCATCCCCAGTCCGAAATAGAGTTTCAGCACTTTGGCTTCACGGGGGGAGAGGGTGCTGAGGGCTCTTTCAATTTCGTAGGCCAGCGATTCGTTTATAAGGTTTTTATCGGGACTTGGAGTGTCGTTACTCTGAAGCACATCGTACATGGTATTCTCCTCATCGGTGCTGATGGGAGCATCCATGCTGACTGTGCGGCCGTTTGTCCTTAGTGATTCCTTGACATCCTCAGGTATCATCTCCAGCATATCGGCTATTTCCTGCGATGATGGTTCTCTCTCATATTCCTGCTCCAGCCTGGCGAATGCTTTGTTAATTCTGTTTATCGAGCCTATCTTGTTAACCGGAAGTCTGACTATACGGGCCTGCTCAGCAAGGGCCTGAAGGATAGCCTGGCGTATCCACCAAACCGCGTAGGAGATGAACTTGAAACCACGTGTTTCGTCAAAACGCTGGGCTGCTTTCATGAGCCCGAGGTTGCCTTCATTTATAAGATCAGGCAGGGTCATACCCTGGTTCTGATATTGTTTTGCCACCGAGACGACGAACCTCAGGTTGGCTTTTACAAGCTTCTTGAGAGCATCATTGTCGCCGGCCCTTATCTTTCGGGCCAGAACCACCTCTTCTTCGGGAGATATAAGGTCAACTCTGCCTATCTCCTGAAGGTATTTGTCAAGAGAAGGAGTATCCCTGTTGGTAACCTGCTTCGTGATCTTTAGCTGGCGCATAAAAAGATTCTTGTTGGTTACGGATATTCTGCCTCCTATCAGTACAATTTTAGTAAAAAAATATTCTCTTTCAATGAATTGAACCGTTTTTTTTGTTTCTGTAATTTTTTATTTGTATATTGCGTATCTATATACGTCCTGAATATCAGATTATTAGGTTGATTTGATATCATATCCTTATAATTTAATAATATTTAACATCATTTTTATTAGCATTTTTTGTTATAATTGCAGCGGTTTTCAGGATGTTAAAGCTTTATTGTTACACTTCACGGCGGGCTTTCGTCATTTCCTGGAACCTGTCCCCGAAACAATAAAATCATTAAGAACTCAAATTCCATTTTTATCTTTCCAGTATGTACGACATTCTTGAGTTAAGTAAGATGCTGCTTCCTGAACTGAGGGAACTGGCCAAAAAACTTAAAATTAAGAGGGTTGAATCTCTCAAAAAACAGGACCTGGTATATAAAATACTAGACCAGCAGGCTATTGAAGCCACAGCAAACAAAAATCCGCAACGAAAAACTCCGGAAGGTGGTGGTTCGCCCGAAAACAGGAAAAGATCCGATCAGGATCAAAGAAGAAGAGGAAAAAGGCCAAGGACTAATAAACCGGGGCAAAACCGTCCGGTCGAATCCGTAATGTCTGTTTCTCCCGACAATATGCGATGGGGCTCTTCTCCCCATGAACGGAAAGAAACCACGAAACAGGAAGATAAACCCGACCTGTTCAGTGAAAGCAGAAAACTCTCAGAATCAGACGACAAAATAAAAGAACAGGATATCCCCGTAATAATCGAAAACGACACGCCGGAGACTTTCCCCGATACTGAGCCAATACTTATCATTCCTGAACCAGACCCGGAGCCGGTAAAAGAAACTGAGTTATCAGACGACATCTTTGATATTACTACAGGAACAGATGAAGTAAAAGATGAAAATACCGGTCCTGAAATCAGCACACCGGGCATTGTCCCTCCCACCCCGGCCCAGGCAACGCGCGAAGCGGCTGATTTTCAGCAGAAGGAAGAAAAGAAGGAGAAACCATACGATTTTGAAGGTATAATATATAATACCGGTGTCCTTGAGATCATGCCCGACGGATATGGATTTTTGAGATCGGCAGATTACAATTATCTGAACTCACCCGACGACATCTACGTGTCACAGTCGCAGATAAAACTCTTCGGACTTAAGACCGGTGATACCATAAAGGGAACTATCAGACCTCCCAGGGAAGGTGAAAAATACTTTCCGCTCATAAAAGTCGATGAGATTAACGGAAGAAGTCCCGACTTCATACGCGACCGTGTACCATTTGACTTTCTCACTCCCCTCTTTCCGAATGAGAAATTCACCTTATGCCAGCCCGGAGAAGGTTCTCTTTCCGTAAGGGTTATAGACATGTTCACTCCCCTCGGGAAAGGACAGCGCGGACTTATCGTGGCACAGCCCAAAACAGGTAAAACGATACTTCTTCAGGAAATAGCTAATGCTATCGCAAAACACCATCCGGAAGTCTACCTTATGATTCTGCTGATCGACGAGAGACCGGAAGAGGTGACAGACATGGCAAGGAATGTAAAGGCCGAAGTGATAGCTTCAACCTTTGATGAGCCGGCTGAAAGACACTGCCGCGTAGCCAATATAGTTCTCGAAAAAGCAAAGAGACTCGTTGAATGCGGTCATGATGTGGTCATTCTTCTCGATTCCATCACCAGGCTGGCAAGGGCTTTCAACACCACAGCCCCGGCGTCGGGAAAAGTTTTATCGGGAGGCGTCGATTCCAATGCCCTTCATAAACCCAAGAGATTCTTCGGAGCTGCCAGGAACATCGAAAACGGAGGCTCACTTACAATCCTCGCCACGGCGCTCACAGAAACAGGATCAAAAATGGATGACGTCATCTTTGAAGAATTCAAGGGGACAGGAAATATGGAACTTCAGCTCGACCGGAAACTCTCCAACAGGAGAATCTTCCCTTCTATCGACATTCCGGCTTCGAGTACCCGCCGCGAAGACCTTCTTCTCAACAAAAATATCATGCAGAAGATATGGGTCCTTCGCAATTACCTTGCCGACATGAATTCCGTTGAGGCTATGGAATTCCTCCGCGACAGACTCATGCAGGCAAAGTCGAATGAAGAGTTTCTTATTTCAATGAACGGATCATAATTTGCCGTTTTTTTATTAAATTTGCCACCTGTTATAAAAATAACAATAAACAAAAAAAATCAAACTTTACGATGGGAACAAAAAAATTTATAACATGCGACGGTAACCAGGCCGCATCGCACATTGCCTATATGTTCAGCGAAGTGGCTGCCATATATCCGATCACACCTTCCTCAACCATGGCCGAGTTCATTGACGAATGGTCGGCAAACGGTCTCAAGAATATATTCGGAGAACAGGTTAAGGTAGTGGAGATGCAATCGGAAGGCGGAGCTTCGGGTGCTGTACACGGTGCACTTCAGACAGGAGCACTTTGTTCAACATTCACGGCATCGCAGGGACTTTTACTCATGATCCCCAACATGTACAAGATCGCAGCCGAACTGCTTCCCGCTGTTTTTCACGTAAGTGCAAGAACAATAGCTGCACATGCACTTTCAATATTCGGTGACCACAGTGACATATATGCAACACGGCAGACAGGATTCGCATTACTGGCAAGTGGCGGAGTCCAGGAAATAATGGACCTGGCGGGGGTAGCACATCTTTCTGCAATAAAATCAAAGATACCTTTTCTCCATTTCTTCGACGGCTTCCGCTCATCGGCAGAAGTACAGAAAATAGAAGTCTTGCAGATGGAAGATCTCAAAAAACTGGTCGACTGGGACGCTATCAGAAAATTCCGCGACAATGCCCTCAATCCCGAACATCCCGTGACAAGAGGTACTGCCCAGAACCCCGATATCTTCTTCCAGGCAAAGGAATCAATTAACAGGTTCTACGAACCTATACCCGATATTGTAAATGATTATATGGCTGAAATCTCGAAAATTACAGGAAGGGATTACAAGCCATTTACATATTACGGTGCTCCCGATGCCGAACATATTATCATCGCGATGGGCTCCGTGACACAGACAACCAAGGAAGTGATTGATTATCTGACTAATAAAGAAGAGAAGGTGGGGCTTATTACTGTTCACCTCTACCGTCCTTTCTCTTCAAAATATTTCTTCAACGTATACCCGAAATCAGTTAAAAAAATAACAGTTCTCGACAGGACGAAGGAACCCGGAGCACAGGGAGAACCACTTTACCTCGACGTAAGAAACATGTTCTATGACCGTCAGGAAAAACCCATGATCGTGGGTGGCCGTTACGGGCTAAGCTCAAAAGACACTACCCCTGCGCAGATACTTTCGGTATTTGAAAATATGAAGCTCCAGGAACCAAAGAACAGGTTCACGGTGGGTATTAATGACGATGTCACCCATACATCGCTGCCACTTCTTCCGGAGATACATGTCGCTGAGAAAGGTACCTATTCAGCAAAATTCTACGGACTTGGATCCGACGGTACCGTGGGTGCAAACAAAAACTCCATCAAGATCATCGGCGATACGACCGACAAGTACTGCCAGGCATATTTTGCATACGACTCAAAAAAATCGGGAGGTATCACAACTTCACATCTCCGCTTTGGCGATACACCTATCCGCTCACCCTATCTTGTAAACACACCCGACTTTGTTGCCTGCCATGTTCCGTCGTATCTCGAAAAATACGATATGCTGAAAGGACTCAAAGAAGGAGGCACCTTCCTTCTAAACTCAATATGGAGTGTGGAGGAGACGAAAGAAAAGCTTCCCGATCACATGAAGAAATACCTTGCTGAGAATAAGATCAATTTCTATATAATAAATGCTACAGCCATAGCTGAAGAAATAGGACTGGGAACCAGGACCAACACAATCATGCAGGCAGCATTCTTCAAACTCGCGCAGGTAATCCCCTATGAGCAGGCTGAGAAAGAGATGAAAAAAGCCATCGAAAAAACCTATGGCCGTAAGGGCGAAGAGGTTGTAAAGATGAACTATGCAGCCATCGACAAGGGATCGGAAGTTACAAAAGTTGAAGTGCCTGAAGAGTGGGCACAGGTTGTGGTCACAGCTAAAGAGGATAACCGTGAGCTTCCCGATTTCGTCCGCAATGTTGCAGAACCCATCAATGCCCTCAAGGGCGATGACCTCCCTGTAAGTGCATTCCTTGGAAGGGAAGACGGAACCTTCCCCGCAGGCACCACCGCTTATGAAAAACGCGGGGTAGCTGTAAACGTACCGGAATGGCAGCCTGCTGAGTGTATCCAGTGTAACCAGTGTGCATATGTTTGTCCCCACGCAGCCATACGTCCCTTCCTTCTCACCGAGGAAGAAGCAGCCAACGCTCCGGAAGGAACTAACACCATACAGGGCATTCCGGGAGTCCTCAAACAATACAGGTTCAGGATCCAGGTAAGTGTCCTCGACTGCACAGGCTGCAGCAACTGCGCCGATGTATGCCCCTCAAAAAACAAAGCTCTGATAATGAAACCCCTCGAAACACAACATGCAGAGATAGAACGCTGGACCTACATGCATGAAGAAGTAGGTTATAAGGATAAGGTTGTCGACAAATTCGTGAACGTAAAAAACAGCCAGTTCGCGCAGCCTCTGTTCGAGTTCTCCGGGGCCTGTGCCGGTTGCGGCGAAACACCATATATAAAGGCAATAACGCAGCTCTTCGGCGACAGAATGATCGTTTCGAATGCCACAGGCTGCTCTTCCATATATGGAGGTTCCGCTCCTTCAACACCTTATACCTTTAACAAGAATGGTCATGGCGTTGCCTGGGCCAACTCACTTTTCGAGGATAATGCAGAGTTCGGTCTGGGACTTGCCCTGGGTTCTAACAAAATGAGAGAAAGGATAGCCCTCAGGATGAAGGAAGCCATGAATTCTGTTAAACCCGGTATGAAAGCTGCCTTCGAAGAATGGCTTGAAGGCATGAACAAGGCTGAAGCTTCAAAAACAGCTTCTGTAAAAGTGATTGAAGAATGTGAAAATGACAGTTCCGATGTGGCTAAAGAAATACTGAGCCTGAAACAATACCTGGTCAAAAAATCGCACTGGATCTTCGGTGGCGACGGCTGGGCTTATGACATCGGTTACGGAGGTCTCGACCACGTTCTGGCTACAGGTGAAGATGTGAACGTGCTCGTTCTCGACACCGAAGTATACTCAAATACAGGAGGCCAGGCATCGAAGTCAACTCCTGTAGGTGCAATAGCCAAATTCACTGCCTCCGGGAAGAAAATACGCAAAAAGGATCTGGGACAGATGGCAATGACATACGGCTATGTCTACGTTGCACAGGTAGCAATGGGTGCAAGCAATTCGCAGTACCTGAAAGCTATCAAGGAGGCAGAGGCATATCAGGGACCTTCACTTATAATAGCTTATTCACCCTGTATTAACCACGGTTTAAGAGAAGGAATGGGTAAAACCCAGGCCCAGGAAAAATCCGCCGTCGAATCGGGATACTGGCATCTGTACAGGTATAATCCTCTTCTCGAGGCCGAAGGTAAGAATCCTTTCACCCTCGACTCAAAGGAACCCGACTGGAGCAAATTCCAGGATTTCCTGCACTCGGAGGTACGTTATACTTCGCTCACAAAATCATTCCCTGCAGAAGCCGAGGTCCTGTTCAAAGTTGCCGAGGAAAATGCAAAATGGAGATACAACTCCTATAAGAAACTGGCAGTTCTCGAGTACGGAGTGGAAGAGACAAAAGAAGCTGCGACGAACTGATAATTCATACAGCACCCGTTAAAACAAATCCCGTTTCAGTAAACTTCAGGGGAAAAGTTTTAAGGTTGCAATGTTTGCGATTAACGAATAAAAATCCTCTCCCGCCTGCAGGCAGGAGAGGATTCTCATTTTAACAAAACATATGTTTCCGGAGACACAATACCTGCACATAAGATCGTATATACTTGATATTAAACGCATTATATACAAGATCCGATCGATTCTTTCAATCATGGGCAGAAAGGAAATGTATCAGCGGCCATAAAGACACCTTTTTTTGTATTTTTGCAATTGTTAAAAATGGCAAGGATACTTGGTATAGATTACGGAAAGAAACGTGTGGGAATTGCAGTCACTGACCCGATGCAGATCTTTGCCTCACCCTTGAAGACAGTCAACGTTCAGGATTTTGAAGCCTTCCTTAATGAATATCTTCTGAGTGAGAAGGTGGAAGCTTTTGTGATTGGTTATCCGGTTCAGCTGAACAATAAGCCGAGCGAATCTGTTAAATACATCGATCCTTTCATCGCCAGGCTCAGAAAGAAATTTCCACAGCAACAGCTTCACCTTGTAGATGAAAGATTTACGACGTCAATTGCAAAACAAACAATGATAGACGGAGGGATGAAGAAAAAAGACAGACAGAACAGGATGATAGCAGATATGATAAGTGCATCCATTATCCTTCAGTCCTTCCTCGACAACAGAACCATGATGAAAGACAAAAAACTTTGAAATGACATACCCGATCTATGTATACGGACATCCTGTCTTAAGGAAAGTAGCTGCCGACATCGACAGGGACTACCCTGACCTGCAGCAGCTTATTGCCGACATGTTTGAAACGATGTACAATTCAGAGGGGTTGGGTCTGGCAGCTCCACAGATAGGAAAATCAATAAGATTATTTGTAATCGACGGCACTCCTGTGTCAGATGAAGAACCGGAACTTGCAGGCTTTAAAAAAGCATTCATCAATGCACGGATAACCGAAAAGGAAGGTGATCTGAGATTAATGACCGAGGGCTGCCTCAGCATACCGCATCTTCGCGAGGAAGTAAACCGCGAAAACCGTATCCGCATAACTTACTATGACGAAAACTGGGAGTTCCACGATGAAGTATATACCGGTTATCTCGCAAGGATAATCCAGCACGAATATGATCATCTCGACGGGGTCCTGTTCACCGACAGGGTAAACCCTCTCCGGAAAAGACTTTTAAAAGGCAAGCTCACCGCTATCAGCAAAGGCCGCTTCGAGGCCGATTATAAAACAATTCTTTCAGGCCGGAAAGTCAGAAGTATCTGAAGCAATCGGAGTACTTAGAGTACTTAGAGTATTTAGGCACTTTAGGCACTTTAGGCACTTTAGGCACTTTAGGCACTTTAGGCACTTTAGGCACTCTAGGCACTTTAGGCACTTTAGGCACTTTAGGCACTCTAGGCACTCTAGGCACTTTAGGCACTTTACAAACTTTTTCCTATCTTTATAGAATAGTCTCACTCTGCAGACCGTGCTATACAGGGAAATTCCATTCCTTCGTATCGGCATACCGATGTGTGCCGGTATTATATTCGGATATTTTATTGTTCCGGGTAAGATCTTATTTGTAATCGCCGGAATTATTATTATAACAGGCTTCATCGTTTCGGTCGCCTTCAATAAACGTATCGAAAACAGGCTTTACGGGATTATCTTCATCCCCGCCATGTTTTTTTGCGGACTTTTCCTGTATACAATGGAAAAAACATCTATTTCGGCTCTCAGCAGTGAGGAAAGTCTTTACTGCGGATATCTGACCGATTATCCTGAAGAAAAGGAAAAAACGTGGAAGCTGATACTAAATCTTGAGTCTGAAATCTGTGACGACACCAGCCGGGCGCTGAATGGAGCTTTGCTCGTTTATCACAGGAAAGAAGGAGGCGAACCCCCGTGGCTTCCCGGCGATATGCTGATAATCAGATGTATACCCCGAAATATTGAGAACAGGGGTAACCCCTGCGAATTTGATTACCGGTTTTATATGGAAAACAGGGGTGTCAGGTATGTAGCTTTCACCGACAGTTCCGACGTGTTGCAGCACAAATTGCCCCCGCACAGGAAGCTTAGACACAAAGCGCTGATAATAAGGCACAGGATAATTGACATGTTCAGGGAAAGAGGCCTTAGTGGCGACAGGCTGGCGCTGGTAGCAGCAATAACCATGGGTCAGAAGAACATGCTCGATCCGGAACAGAAACAGTATTTTATTAAAGCCGGCATCATGCATATAATGGCTGTATCGGGACTCCATGCAATGATCCTGAGCCTCTTCGTACTCAGGATATTATTCTTCCTGAAGGGCAGGTTGCGAATAATAAGGGTGCTCACTGCTCTCATTGTGTTATGGGTTTTTGCTTTTGTCACCGGTCTTACCCCTTCTGTTTTAAGGGCAACGATGATGTTCACATTCCTGCAGACAGGCACACTGATGAAGAGGCCTGTCAATCCTGTAAATTCAATCCTTGCTTCGGCATTTGTCCTTATCCTGATAAGACCTTCCGTGATCTTTGATGCGGGTTTTCTTCTTTCATATTCGGCAGTCACTTTTATTATCGTCTTCTACCGGGATCTTTACAGACAGATCCATTTTAAAAGACGCATTCCTGACCTTATCTGGCAATCGGCTGCTGTCTCGGTGATAGCCCAGACCGGCACGCTATCTCTTACTGTAATGTTATTCAACAGGTTCCCTACGTGGTTCATACTATCAAATATTGTGATAGTGCCCATTTCGTCAGTCGTAATAATTACCGGATGCATGCTTCCGCTTACTTATCCGCTGGCTTTCATCTCATATCCCCTGGCGGATGCTATCGGATTTGTAACAGGACTGACTGAATATCTTACGGCAAAAGCTGCATCGCTACCCTTATCGACCATCGATAATATAGGGATGACAACTTTTGAGGCCATTCTACTGACAATCACCATTTTTCTTTTCCTGCATTATTTTCTCAAAGGAAAAACTCAGGCTGCAGCCGTTCCCCTGGCGGCTCTTCTCTGTCTTGTTACTGCCGGAACCGTTAAACAGATTTATGTGAGAAATACTTCCGAACTGATCGTATATAACAGTGCCGGGCAGAGCATTGTCGGCATAAGGGCCGGAAGGAACCTGGCTCTGTGGTCCGACACTGTTCAGATTAGTCCGGAAGTAAAAAAGCATTGTTCCACCCTGGGCCTCAGGGTCAAAAACCATGTTAACGACCAAAGGCCTCTCGTTCTTCAAACGAAGGACAAATGCATCCTGCTCACAAATGTTGTGAGCTCTTCGATACTCGAAAAAACCAATCCGGATATCTTGATAGTCAGAGGCAGAAAGCCTCTTGTGCAGGGACTACTTAAGGCCCCTCCCCGACTGAATAAGATAATCGTATCATCAGGCAGCAGCCCGGGGTATCGTGAAACAGGCTTATTAAGATCTTTAAATCCCGACACACTTCATTTCACGGGTAACAACAAAGCCTTCAGGCTCAGGTTATGAAAGAAGGCGTAAGAATTATCTGAAAAAAGTTGAGTATTATGCTATTTATCTATTATTTTGCTGTGTTTTTTATCATCGCAAGTCCATGAGAATTATTATTGCCGGGGCAGGAGAAGTAGGGTCGCATCTTGCAAAGATGCTTTCGAATGAGAATCACGACATCATTATCATTGACCCGGAAGATGAAAGGCTGAAACCTATAGGATCGACTCTCGACCTTCTTACCTACGACGGGTCGGCAACATCCACAACGATACTCAGGGAACTGCTGCAGAAGAAAACAGATCTTTTCATTGCAGTTACACACTCTGAAGACACCAATATTATTTCATCGATACTGGCAAAGCGTTTCGGAGCGATCAAGACGATTGCACGAATTGACAACCTAGATTACCTTGAGAAATTAAACGTCGAATATTTTAAAAGCCTTGGTGTCGATTCCCTTATATATCCTGAACTTATCGCTGCCCGCGAGGTGCTTAGTCTGCTTCAGGAGACGGGGACAACAGAATACATGGAATTTTCAGGAGGTATGCTGACGATGTTTGTTCAGAGACTGGATGAAAATGCTCCGATAATCAATAAAAGCCTTGAAGAAATTGCCGTCACTCATAAAACAGATCAGTACCGTGCTGTTGCAATAAAAAGAAATGATATTACCATTATCCCCAGGGGCAAGGAACAATTTCTTCCCGGTGACCTGGTATTCGTGATATCCACACGTGAAGGGATCGACGGGATGATGAAGACTTCAGGGAAAGAGAGTTTTCAGGCGAAAAATATCATGATACTCGGTGGCAGCAGAATAGGAAGGCATGTTGCGATGTACATGCAGAAAACCGGCTCTGTCAAGCTCATAGATTCGGATCCCCAGAGATGTGAGGATCTGGCTGAAGTTCTTGATAACACACTCATAATAAACGGTGATTGCAGAAACATAGATCTTCTCGAACAGGAGGGCATTTCGAGAATGGACGTCTTTATTGCTGTAACAGGTAACTCGGAGATTAATATCCTCTCATGTCTGCTTGCACGAAACAAGGGTGTCAAAAAAACCATTGCCGAAGTTGAGAATATGGAATATATAAGCCTTGCAGAGAACTCAGGCATCGACACCATTATTAACAAAAAGATAGCAGCTGCGAGCAGGATATTCAGGCATACAACCAGCCTGAACGTTACCCAGGTGAAGTACATGACAGGAACAGATGCAGAAGTCCTCGAGTTCAATGTTCCGGAAGATGCCCGGATTACAAGGGGGACACTCCGCAGTCTCGACTTCCCCAAAGATGCAATAGTCGGAGGAGGCACCCGCGACGGAGTACCCTTCATTGCCACCGGCGATACTATTATAAGAGCCAATGACAAAGTTGTGGTCTTCACGCTTCCTTCGGCCTATGACCGCCTTATAAAATTCTTCACCTGATCAGGTATGATCAATTTCAGGATAATTGCCAGGTTTTTCAGCCTGATAATCATAGCTGAAGGATTGTTCATGCTCCTTGCTTCAGGTGTTTCTTTCATTTACGGAGAACGCGGCTCCCTTCTTCTTTCAGCAATAATTACAATTGTAAGCGGCATCCTGGTTTTTACTCCTCTCAGAAATGAAGAAAAGCTGTCAGGCCAGAAGGAAGGATTCGTTATCATAACCGGTATGTGGCTGATTGCATCTTTCTTCGGGACTCTTCCCTACCTTCTCAGCGGAACTGTCAGGGATTTCTCCGATGCATTTTTCGAATCGGTATCAGGATTCACAACAACAGGAGTCAGCGTTTTCAGCGACCCCGGAACATTACCCCGCGGTATTCTGTTATGGAGGTGTCTTACCCAATGGATGGGAGGCCTGGGGTTCATTATAATTTCACTGTCGGTACTTCAGGTTATCAGGACGATAAATATACATCTTCCGATACAGGATTTCACGGGGCAGCATGCGGGAGACAAGATACATCCAAAGACCGGGGAGGCAGCAAAAAGACTTATTTCCGCCTATACTGTTCTTACCATCCTGGAAGCCCTGTTGCTTTTCGCCGGCGGCATGGAGCCTTTTGATGCAGTATGCCATTCTTTAACAACGCTTTCAACAGGCGGTTTCTCAACACACGCTGCCGGTATAAGTACCTACTCTTCGCCTCTTATCGTTATCACCATAACCGTTTTCATGTTCCTCGCCGGAACAAGCATGACCTTCTTCTATTTTACCGTGAAACGCAACTTCGAAAAGATAAGGAAAAATGAAGAATTGCGGTTTTATCTCTTTACCTGCCTGGGATTTGTGATGCTAAGTTCCCTGATACTTTGGATGACAGGAAGATACCCTGCCGGAAGCGCTTTCCTGGAGGGTTCGTTTCAGGCTGTCTCAACCATAACCACGACAGGATTCTACCATACCGACTTCAACCAGTGGGGAGGAGTGATGATACTTATTATATTCATACTGATGTTTGCCGGAGGGACCTCAGGTTCTGCAAGCAGCGGACTGAAGATAATAAGGCTGCTTCTTGTTATAAGGAACGCACGCTGTGAAATGAGAAGGATGATACACCCCAGTGCCTATATACCTGTCAGACTCGACCATAAACCTGTGCCCGGAGTCATAATAAACAACCTTCTGGTTTTTATTATCCTGTATGTAATGATTATTTCTTTTTGTTCGCTGGTGATCTCGATCATGGGTTATGACTTACTGACCTCTTTCAGCACGTCTGCGGCTCTGCTCGGGAATATAGGACCAGCCCCCGGTTCATTCGGACCAGCTGCCAGCTACGCCGATGTTCCTGCTGCAGCAAAAATCTTTTTCTCCTTTATCATGATGGCAGGAAGAGTAGAACTATTCTCACTGCTTGTCATATTTACAACAGGTTTTTACCGGAGGTAGGAGATTCAATCACAACGGCAGAGTGTGAAACAGCCCTCTCAGTATTCAAGAATTCCAAGACCCTGCCTTACAATCACAGGTTCATCACCCGTGCAATCTACGATGGTAGAGGCTTCATTCCGCCCGTATCCTCCGTTGATAACCAAATCCGCAAAGTCACCGTATTTTTCATGGATAAGTTCCGGATCGGTAGTATATTCTATTATTTCGTCGCTGTCGTGAATGGAGGTTGTTATTATCGGACGACCCAGTTCCCTGACTATTTCCAGCACTATGCTGCTATCAGGTATTCTGATACCCACGGTCTTCTTCCTGTCCATAAACAACCGCGGAATCTGGCTATTGGCCCTGACAATGAAGGTAAAAGGCCCCGGCAGATTTCGCTTGAGAAGTTTAAAAGTGGGGTTATCCCTGATTACAGTATACTCCGAAAGCTGACTCATATTGTAAAATATCAGTGACAGGTCAGGATTTTTAGGGTTAAGACCCTTAAGTCCGGCGATCTTCTCAATAGATTTTTTAGCCCTGATGTCACATCCCATTGCATAAACAGTATCAGTGGGATAAATGATAATACCTCCCTCTCCGAGTATGTCAACCACTTTCCTTATACGTTTGTGGTCAGGATTTTCCGGGTAAAGGCGGATCAGCATCGGCAATCAGATATTTCAAAAATGTTATAAAAAAAAGGGTAAGCTACTTATATCGCACCGCTACAACCGCCTACCCTTGCTACCTTCCGATCCTGGGGGAGTTCAGCAGGAGCTGGT
>JAFGXX010000160.1 GCA_016936435.1 Bacteroidales bacterium | reverse complement strand
GGAACCAGGCCCATGTAAATGCCCTTCTTTCCTGCAAGGTCAATGATGAAGTCGGCATGATCCCAGAAATCGTACTGATCAGAATCGGTAAAATCGTTGCCCGGAGTTGTTATAGGGCTGTCAATTTTTCCGGCAGCAAGGGCTGTGTCGCCATAAACATTTACGGCATTCCGGAGGCTGTGGAGGACCATAATCTGTATGACATTGAATCCTTTTTGTTTTCTGTCCTCGAGGTATTTTTCAGCTTCTTCGCGGGTCAGCTTTGTGAGGAGCAGCCATCCGGTGTCGCCGAGCCAGAAAAAGGGATCGCCATCTTCAGTGGCAAGAAACCTGTGATTGTCCGAGACCCTGAGTTGCGGCAGGTCGACGGAACTTCTCTGCATACAGGAATGAAGTGTGATGATGATCACAATAATTACTGTGACCCGGAATCCGGATCTCAAAGTATCGGCAAATCTCATGAACTTTTGCAGTCTACTCATTTTTTACTTATTATTTATCTGGAGGTAAAATTGCAAAAAAATAGAATTCAGCCCAAACAATTGAAGGTGTAAATGAAACTGAAAAGGTTATCATGTAAGGTAATTTATTAACCGCAAAGCTGAGAAGTTATTACGCAAAATTCGCAAAGATATCCTCCTGCCTTTGCGTCCCCTGCGACAGCCTGGCGAACTCTGCGGTTTAATTTTTCTCTTCTCAGCTTTATCTGCAGATTAATGTAACATTATTAGACATATAAATGTCTAAAATATTTACATAATTATTCATTCAATATTTATGTAAATATATGAAAAACAGTATTATAATAACAGTGGCATATTCTTTGATATTTTAACTTGTCATTTTAATAATTGAGAATGAAAAGAATAATCTGGATCACTGGCTTACTGATCCTTCTGATTAAACCGGATGTGACGGGACAGGAGAAAATTTGGACACTGGAGGATTGTATTAATTATGCTGTTGAAAACAATATAGGGCTTCAGCGTCAGAGACTTCAGACAGAAACTGCCGAGACGAACTACCTGAAATCAAAAATGGATCTTCTCCCCTCTCTCAATCTGGGCTCAGATGCCCGTGTGGGTTTTGGTCGTTCCGTCGACCCGGTTACAAACCTGATCACCTTTAAGCAGAATCTCAGCAACTCATATTCCCTGAATACCAATCTTCAGATTTTCAGCGGATTTGCAACCCTGAACACTATTTCAGCATCTAAATTTCTTATGAAAGCCGGGCTGGAATCTGAAAAAGTTGTCAGAAACTCACTGATAGTTGACATACTCGGCCAGTATTACCAGGTATTGTACGCACGTGGACTTGAGGAAGCTGCAAAGCTTCAGCTCGATCTGTCGGAAAAGCAGAAATACCGGATTGTCAGAATGGTTGAAAACGGACGTGAAGCCCTGTCGAAGCAGTATGAAATAGAAAGTCAGGTTTCATCCGACAGGCTCGCCTACACCGTAGCACTCAATTCTGCAAACCAGGCCCTTACACTTATGAAGCAACTGCTCCAGCTTGAACCCGGGGAAGAATTTGACGTTGCACTGCCCGATCTTAAAAATATGCCTCTGTCGGATCACAGTTTCAGTATCGACTCTGTTTTCAATGTTGCGGTAAACACGTTGCCACGCCTGAAGGCAATTGAGTTTGAGCTGAAAGCCCTCGAAAAGCAGATAGCTGCTGCAAAAGGGGGTATTCTCCCAAACCTGACTGTAGGAGGTGCAGTATATACCGGTTATTACAAGGTGGTAAGCGAGGATGCCGGGGTGCAGCCCTCCTTTTCAGACCAGATAAAAAACAACAACAGCCAGGCTGTTTACCTGTCTGTGGGCATACCCATCTTCAACAATTATCTTACCGGACGTAACATCAGGATCGCAAAAATCAGAAAGAACGATACAGAGTTAAGGCTTGAGCAGGAAAGAAACAGCCTGTATACCGAGATAGAGAATGCATGTCTAGACTACAACAGGGGAAGAGATGAATTTCTCGCTGCACAATCGAATCATGAGTTTAACATCCGTTCATTTGATGCCGTGGAGAAGAAATTTGAAGCAGGGCTGGTCGATGTTACAGACTATTCAGCCGCCAAAACCACCCTGTACAGGGCTGAGACTGAGGCACTCCGTACAAAACTCCAGCTACTGGTCCGCAGGTTGACAATAAGTTTCTATACTACAGGAGAATACGAGAATCTGATCTTTAATTAACCGGAATAATAATATATTAAAAATGGATACCCCACTTGAGAAAATGGACCGGCCTATAGAGAAAAAGAAAGGTCTCAAAAAGAAACACATCGGTTACATAATTGCCGGACTGATATTTATCGTTCTCATTTATATGGCATTTTTTACCGACCGTACATCAACTTACCGGGTCGAAAAAGACAAGTTGATAATCGGTGAGGTAATAAGGGACCAGTTTAACGATTACATCACCGTTCCCGGTACTGTTGAGCCTATCAGTACGATCTTCCTTGATGCGCAGGAAGGCGGCCGTGTTGAGGAAATATTAATTGAAGAGGGATCGATGGTGAAAGCAGGCGATATAATACTTCGGCTGTCGAATCCCGACCTCTATCTGAACATTCTCGACAGCGAAGCCCAGCTTGCCGAGAAGGAAAATTTCCTGAGGAATACACAGGTTACCATGGAACAGGAAAGGATAGCCATAAAACGGGAGCTCATAAGTCTTAAATACGACATTGAAAGGAAAGAACGTACATACAGGCAGAATGAAGAGCTGATAAAGGATAACCTTATCTCGATGGAAGAGTTCATCCGTTCGAAGGAAGATCTCGACATGGCAAAGAGTTCGCAGCAGCTTTTTATCGAGAGGCAGAGAGCTGATTCACTGTTTCGCCTGGTTCAGGTAGAAACACTTAAATCGAATCTTGAGAATATGCGTAAAAACCTGTCCCTTGTACGTCAAAGAGTCGAAAACCTGAATGTAAGGGCCACAGTGGACGGGCAGCTCGGGCTTCTGGTACCGGAGATCGGACAGTCTATTTCCAGAGGTTCGAACATGGGCCAGATAAACGTCCTGACCTCCTATAAGGTTACAGCCCAGATAGATGAGCACTATATCGACAGGATAAGAACACAACTTAGCGCCACCCTCGACAGGCAGGGCACTCAGTTTAATCTTATCGTTCGAAGGGTATATCCTGAAGTCAGAAATGGCACTTTTGAAATCGACATGATATTTCCGGACGATATGCCTGACAACATAAGAACAGGTCAGACCTATTATATAAGCCTGCAGCTGGGTCAGCCGAAAGAGTCGGTGCTGGTTCCGCTCGGTGGATTCTACCAGGAAACAGGAGGCCAGTGGATATTTGTACTCGATCCTTCAGAGTCTTTTGCAACCAGGAGAAATATCTCAATCGGAAGGAAGAATCCCAAATACTATGAAGTGCTCGAAGGGCTTGAAGCCGGTGAGAAAGTCATTGTATCGGGTTATGAGTCCTTCGGCAAAAACGAAAAACTTGTCTTTAAAAATAACTAAAAAAGTATCCGTCATGATCAAAACCAGGGATTTAACCAAGATCTTCAGGACTGAGGAAGTTGAGACCACCGCTCTCAACAAGGTAAACATCAGTGTCAGTGAAGGTGAATATGTCGCTGTAATGGGCCCTTCGGGCTGTGGTAAGTCGACATTGCTTAATATACTCGGACTTCTGGATAATCCCAGTTCCGGGAGTTATCTTTTTAACGGTACAGAGGTTGCCACACTCAGGGAGCGCGACCGCACCGTCTTCAGGAAAGGTAATATAGGATTTGTATTCCAGAGCTTCAATCTCATTGATGAGCTGAACGTATATGAAAATGTCGAACTTCCTCTTATCTATCTGAAAATGAAAGGCAGCGAGAGGAAGAAAAAGGTTGAAGAGGCGCTCGAAAGGATGAAGATAACACACAGGGCAAAACATTTTCCACAGCAGCTTTCGGGAGGTCAGCAACAGAGAGTAGCCATTGCCCGTGCGGTAGTCGCAAATCCCAGGCTCATCCTTGCCGACGAGCCAACAGGAAATCTGGATTCCAAAAACGGTATTGAAGTCATCAATCTTCTTTCGGAACTTAATAAGGAAGGGACTACCATCATCATGGTGACACACAACGACAGGGATGCCGGTTATGCGCACAGGATAATAAACCTTTTCGACGGACAGGTAGTCAGTTAGTGGTCGTTATTTTCAATCTTCCTCAGTTTGTTGTAGAGGGTCTGGCGGGTGATGCCGAGCTTCGATGCAACAACACTGAGGTTATTGCCATGCCGTCTGAGACTTTCAAGGATCATTTTCCGCTCCATCTGATCCAGAGTAAGTTCCTCTTCATTCCTGGTTTTCCTTACGATATGCCGCAGTTCAAAATCGGTAGGAAGGAGAACATTCGACTCACTCATTATAACAGCTTTTTCTATTGAATGCTGAAGTTCCCTGACATTTCCCGGCCAGCTGTAGTTGGATAGTTTCTCGAGAGCATGAGTGTTTATCCTCATGGGCGGCTTTTCGTATTTTTCACAATATAGTCTGAGGAAATGATTTGCAAGGATGGGTATATCGTCAACCCTGTCGCGCAGCGGAGGTACATTAATCGTTATCGTGTTTAACCGGTAAAGAAGATCTTCACGGAACCTGCCTTCCGAAACCAGTTCCGGAAGATCGACGTTTGTGGCGCTTATGAGGCGGATATCTATATCGGTTTCTTTATTTGAGCCTACCCTGACAATTTTCCTGTTCTGAAGTACGCTGAGTAACTTAGACTGGGAATGGAGGGACAGATTACCGATCTCATCCAGAAAAAGAGTAGCACCTGAAGCAAGTTCAAATTTCCCCTTTCTTTCTTCACGGGCATCGGTAAAAGCCCCTTTAACGTGCCCGAAAAGCTCGCTCTCCAGCAGGGTTTCGGGAATAGACCCGATATCGACACTTATCATCAGCTCCCCTGCCCTCTTCGAACAGTTGTGTATCTCCCGGGCTATGAGCTCTTTACCTGTTCCGTTTTCTCCAGTTATCAGGACGTTTGCATCAGTGGATGCTACCTTACGGACAATATTCAGTACATTGATCATTGTCGGTGAAGCCCCGTAAACAAGTTTTTCAGACCCTGTATTCATGTCGTGCCAGTATTGAATGACGAAGGTATAAATTTTGTCTAATTATTTTACAAATCCCGACAAACCAAAGATGGCCGGAATAAATAAATGATGCATGCTTTTATATATTTATGCAACTATTATATCCTAAAGTCGTCTTTGATGTGAACCTTTATTTAACAGACCAGATAAAGCCATGAAAGTTAATTTAAACCCAAACGAGGTAATCCTGAATGCCGATGACACCAACCAGGTAGTTAATAATAAAACTATTAAAGGTAAATTGATAGTAACTAACCAACGCATATTCTTCAAGTCTTTCACAGAAGATACCGAAACTCTCAGCCCTGAAATATTCTTTGAAAACAATCTCGAAGTTATATTCTATAAAAAAGGTCTTTTTGCAGTCAAGGGGATTAATGTTGTAACCCGTGACGGAAAAATCCATGCATTCCCTTTAAGAAAACGTGACGAGATTGGTCAGCTGATCAACAAGATGTATTAAGCTGTTACCGGTTATTCTATTTTAAGTGCCTGAGCAGGATTGATACGTGTAGCCCTACAGGCCTGGAAGATAACCGTTACCATGGCTATTACGAGAGTTGCTCCTGCAATCAACAGGAAGACATAGACATCTATATTGATGCGGCTGGCAAATTGCTTCAGCAGGTTTTTAACCAAAATCCATCCGGACGGAAGTGCTATTACCAGTGAAATTGTTACGGGAACAAGAAATTCCCTCAGAAGCAGATACATTATTGTCAGCCTGCCTGCGCCCATAACCTTCCTGATCCCTATCTCTTTTGTCCTTCTTTCGGTTGCATAGGCCGAGAGACCATACAGCCCCAGGCAGGCTATGATCACGGTCAGGATCATGAAGTAGCCCAGTAATTGGGTTAGACGGATTGATGACCTGAACAGGTTTTTATAATCCTCGTCAATGAAGGTATATTCAAAGGGGTAATCAGGAAACACAGTCTGCCAGATTTTTTCGGCTTTTTTCAGTGCTTCGGCGCTCTCCTGCCCCGACAACCTGACGAGGATATAATTAAGCCTAACTGCCTCTGCAAGTGCAAAAGAAATGGGTTCAACAGGCTGATCTGCTCCCTTGAAGTGAAAGTTTTTCAGGACTCCAACGATCCTCCCTCTCAAACCCATGAAACTAAAGCTTTTATTCACGGCATCATCAACTTCCATTAGTTTTACAACTTCCTCATTTACAAGGAAATTTCCTGTAGTATCTTTTGCCATATCGGAAACAAACTCCCTGGAAAAATCCCTTCCCGACCGGAGTTCCATTTTCATTGTTGTAAGGTAGTCGTAGTCAACTGCATTTGTCCCAATAAGAACGCGTTTTTCCGGATCTCTACCCTCCCAGTCTGCACCTCCCGAGTTGCTTCCTATCCTGACAGGATTACTTAGAGCCGCAGTAACTCCAATTATAAGAGGCTCTTTAAGAAGTTCTGATTTCAGAGTATTGTATCTGGGTTTCATATCTCTGGCCATAGGTATGCATATAAGGTTCTCCTTGTTGAATCCAAGATCCTTGTCCTGCATGTATTTGAGCTGCAGGTACATGAATATGGCAGCCACAGCAATAAGTACTGAGAGGGTGAACTGAATAATTACCAGAACCTGGCGGAGCCTCCCCTGGCACCCGGCTGATACGGGTTCGCCTGTAAGCACAGCAGCAGGTTTGAATGATGAAAGGTAAAATGCAGGGTAGACACCTGAAATAAACCCGGTTATTATTCCTGTGACGACAAGGCCTGAAAGGAATCTGGGCCGGAAGAGGTCTGAAAGAATGAAATTTTTGCCTGAGATTTCGTTAAAAAGAGGAAGTGCTGATCCCATAAGGATGAGGGCAAGCACCAGCGCTATAAAAACGAGAAGCACTGATTCAAGAAGAAATTGATTTATCAGGCTTCCACGATCAGCCCCGGCAACCTTCTTTATTCCTATCTCCTTTGCCCTCCGTAATGCCTTTGCCGTCGAAAGGTTTATGAAATTAATACTGGCAATTAAGAGGACAAATACTGCAATAAGTGCAAAGATAAAAAGTGCTATTACCGGACCATTGTTTTGGGTATATCCGAACTGCGAATGGAGATGGATGTCGAGAAGAGGAAAGAGGAGATATTTGGTCGTTGTCTGTGGATTGAATTCAAGTACCACATCGGTGAGCTTTTTGTTTACAGCCTCTTCGTCGGAATCCTTCTCAAGCAGAAGGAATGTCTGGATTGAATTGCTCCCCCATGAATTGCTTGCTGCCCCGATTTCATACAGGAAAGAATAAGGAATGACAGCCTCAAATGAAAACATTGAATTCCTTGGGGGATCTTTCATTACTCCGGTTACCATGAACTGGTACTTATTGTCAAGTGAGAGAGTAAGTCCCAGTGGATTTGACTCTCCAAAATATTTTGAAGCCAGCTTCTCAGTCAGAATAATTGAGTGAGGAGTATTGAGAGCTGTTCCAGGATCACCGAGCAGAAAGGGGAGCGTGAATATTTTAAAAAGACCTGAGTCAGCAGCAACAACACCAGATTCGAAAAATACCTTGTCTTCCTGCCGGAACAATATCCTGGGCATCCTGTTCATACGTGTCTGCTCCCTTATTTCAGGGATCTTCTCCTTCCACACGGGCCCGCTGGGATGTGGAGTTACGGTAACATGGTATCTTTCACCTGAATAAAACTGATCCTCTTCAACGCGATAGATATTTTCGGCATTCAGGTTGAATTTTTCATAGCTCAGCTCATCCTGTATCCACAAAAGAATAAATAGTGATACTGTAAGCCCGATAGCAAGCCCCGTTATATTTATTATTGAGAATCCCTTGGTTTTAAGTGTGTTCCTCAGGGCAAGGCGTAGAAATGTCTTGAACATGGTATGGAAGATAGGTTGCTTTAAAGACGATTTAAATATGTATTCGTTGCACTTTAATAAAATAGTCGTCTTTATTCAAAGATATAAGATCCTGTAATGCCTGGAGTTTTTGTTAATTTTCTGTTAATCCTCTGTTAAT
>JAFGXX010000159.1 GCA_016936435.1 Bacteroidales bacterium | reverse complement strand
TTCGGAAATGTTCATTGTGCGTAATACTTATGAGAAGAAAGCGCTTATGTACGCCCGTATGCATGGAAGCTCGACATTTGCAGGAGGCAGCGAATACGGCGATGTTATCTCAGGCATGAAAGAAGCCGGACTTGTCCCTGAGACAGTTTATACAGGCCTCAACTATGGTGACAAAAACCATAATCACGGTGAAATGGACGCAGTTTTAAAAGGCTATATGGACGCTCTTATAAAACGCTCAAAGCTTTCAACAGCATGGTTATCAGGCATTAACGGGATACTGGATGCGTACCTTGGTAAAGAACCTGCGAATTTCAGCCATGAAGGCAAGAGCCATACCCCCCTCAGCTTCGTAGAAGAACTCGGTCTCAACCCCGATGATTATATTGTTATAACATCCTTCAGCCATCACCCCTTCTACGAGGAGTGCATGCTGGAACTTCCCGACAACTGGGCTGCAGGACTATTTCATAATGTACCTCTTGAAGATATGATGCTGATAATTGATAATTCGATCACCAGGGGCTATACTGTAGGCTGGGCCAGCGATATGAGCGACAGAGGTTTTTCGATGAAGGAAGGTGTCGCAATTGTACCGGAGAAGGAGTGGACTGCAATGACTGCGGAAGAAGCTTCAAAGGTATTCAGCGGTCCGCAGAAAGAGAAGGCCATTACTCAGGAACTGCGACAGGCTGATTTCGACAACTACACAACCACCGACGACCATGGCATGCATATCGTGGGAATTGCAAATGACCAGGCCGGGAACACCTTCTACAAGGTTAAAAATTCATGGGGAATAACCGGTAAATATGATGGTTTCCTCTACGTTTCAAAAGCATTCGTGGCTCTCAGGACAACCAACCTGATGGTCAACAAAAATGCTATCCCGGAAAGCATCGCAAAGAAAATGGGATTGAAATAGAGGTGTGACAGTGCAGTGGGTAATTATCTCATCTTCTCCGTTATCGTGGAGAAAACCTGCCTTGTGTGTGAAGGATTTTCAAAATTCAGATATATCGTTCCATCAGGTGTCCTGAGATGTATATAGGGAGGTCTGTCCCTGTAAATGAACAATATGGCTTTTGAATGATCCTGAAGTCTGAAATGCCCTTTAAGCATTTTTCTGGAGGCATAGCCATTGGTCCTTGACTTCAGGGGAGGCATTTTAAGCATTGTATCGGAAATGTTGATGTCATCGAAATCCATTGTCATTCCGTACATCCCGGTTATTGTCATGTTTGTATCGGTAAAAGCCACATCAGGGTCCTGGCTCATCGGGATAACAAGCATCAGGGGAAGAAATATCGAGGCTGCAACCAGTATCAGAATTAAATAGAGTCCGCTGTGCCCTCCTTTCTCATAGTAAGAGCCGGCCATGGTGCCGTTGATGCGATCCTCAAGTACCCCGACGATCTCATCAGGCTTGTCAGTCCCGATCCTGATCCTCTTACTGCTGCTCTTGAACCTGAGTTCGATCGCATCCCTTCCGGCAACATTATATAGCCATCCCTCAGAGGTCAGATGTATGCCCATACCTGACATCACCCTGTTTCTGACAGGTTTGCACGATTCTATATCCGAGAGCGGAAAACTCTTCCTTATAAGCCCTATACCCATTGAAAAAGTCAGGTTGGTGTCATCTATTACTATCGTGAGCCTGAAAAAGGTCAGAATGCAAACTATCAGAGTCAGAATTATGAATATGAATATGATAACCACAACAGGTTCTTCAAAACCATGTTTGATAAGCATAGCCAGACAGAAAAGCAATACCGGCAGAAACAGCAGAAATGACCAGAACCCGTTTTGCGTATATTTTCTGACAGGCATTTTAATATGTATGTTTTAAGGACAAATAAGTCATTCAAATATAATAAGACATCATTAAATATCTCACACAATAATAAGTTTTAATATTTACCGCTATACACAGGCGGAATTACTTATCCGGTATGTCCACATCTTTTTTTTGTTATCTTTAGCTGAATCAACCATGTCATGAAACTGATCTCTTCCCTGTTATTTGTTCTGACCATCCTGTTAAGCTCTGCCACGGAAGCGCAGGAAGTTGAAGTTACAATTACAGGACTGAGGAGCACGGACGGACAGGTGGTATTCGGCATCTTCAAAGACGACGAGACATTTCAGAAGGAAGAAGCTTTTCTGAGCATCAGCTTTAAAAAGAAAGAAATTTCAGAAGGATCGATGAAGGTAAGCTTCAGTCTCGATCCCGGAATATGGGGAATAACACTCCTTGATGATGAGAATATGAACAGTAAAATGGAATATAATTTCCTGGGGATACCCAGGGAAGGTTTCGGATTTTCCGATTACTATACCACGGGGCTCACAAGACCAAAATTTGACAACTTCAGGTTTCTCCTGGAAAAAGGCCGGAAAAAGAAAATAACCATCAGGGTAAGATATATTTGACGGTGTGTGGCGTGCGGCGTGACGGTGTGCCTAAACCTTTAACCCTAAACCTTACTTCGCCCGCCGAAGATTTATCGAAGGCGGGAACCTTCAACCCTTCAACCGTTAAACC
>JAFGXX010000158.1 GCA_016936435.1 Bacteroidales bacterium | reverse complement strand
TGGTCTTCATACCTGTCCTTGATGTTTTTAAGAATCTCCATCGTTTCTTCTATGGAGGTCGGGTCGACCAGCACCTTCTGAAAACGGCGTTCCAGGGCTCCGTCCTTTTCTATATGCTGGCGGTATTCATCAAGGGTGGTTGCACCTATGCACTGTATCTCGCCCCTTGCCAGGGCTGGTTTCAGCATATTGGCAGCGTCGAGGGAGCCTGTTGCACCTCCGGCGCCTACGATGGTATGGATTTCATCGATAAAGAGGATGATGTTATCGTTTTTTGACAGTTCGTTAAGGATAGCCTTCATCCTTTCCTCAAACTGGCCTCTGTACTTTGTTCCTGCCACTATGGATGCCAGGTCGAGAGCCACAACCCTCTTGTTGAAGAGGACCCTCGAAACGTTCTTTTTCGTAATGCGCAGGGCCAGTCCTTCTACAATTGCGGATTTTCCCACACCAGGTTCCCCGATGAGAACCGGGTTATTCTTCTTTCGCCGTGAAAGTATCTGTGCAAGTCTTTCTATTTCCGTTTCCCTGCCAACAACAGGATCGAGACTCCCTTCCTCTGCAGCTTTGGTGAGATCGATACCGAAATTATCAAGAACAGGAGTATCAGAGGCTGATTTGGGTGCTGCTGAAGCACCTGCGCCCTGTCCTTTGCCGGGGGCACCAAAACTCTGACCCTCATCATCCTCATCACGGGGGTAATCTGCTCTTGCGCTTGTACCCTGTCCTGGGTCAACCATTCTTTTTACAGTATTATAATTTACATCCATTTCAGACAGGAATCTGGTTACCAGAGCACTTTCATCCTTCAGGATGGCTAACAGCAGATGCTCCGCTTCTATAACCTGGCTTTTCAGGGCCTTGGCTTCAAGATATACCAGTTTGAGAATGCGTTCCGTGCTTCTTAATAAAGGTAAAATCTCATGATCGGCGACAGGAACGGGACTTTCAACTTTAATGCTCTTTTCGAGCGAACCTTTCAACATCATGAGATCTATACCCTGATTGATAAGGATGTCAATAGCCCGGCCTTCACCATCTCTCAGAATGCCAAGGAACAAATGCTCAGGACTTATATGACTGTTTCCCAGCCTTATAGCCTCCTCCTTGCTAAATCCGATTATATCTTTTACCCTCTGTGAAAACTGTGAATCCATATATTATTAAGTCAGTATACAATTCTATTTCCAATATAATGCCATAATGTCAGTGTAAAGCGGCCAAAAGTACAATTTGCTAAAACAACAAAGTTAAATCATACAATTCTTAACATTGTCAATAATCATGCCCATTTATGAACAACATTGTTAAAAATTCACATAAGCCGGGGCTTTAAAATAGGCAAATATTCACTATCTTCGTACGACTTTTATTAAAAACGGTTAATATTTTGTAATTCATTAATATTCATGTAATTATGTCGGACAGGGAGAGGGTGGTTCAGGTAAATATTGAAGAAGAAATGAAGTCGGCGTATATCGACTATTCAATGTCGGTAATTGTGTCGAGAGCTTTACCTGATGTCAGGGACGGACTTAAGCCGGTTCATCGCAGGGTTCTATACGGGATGTCGGAGCTTGGTGTTTTGTCGAACAGGGCATATAAAAAATCTGCAAGGATAGTGGGAGAGGTGCTCGGTAAATACCATCCCCACGGCGACTCCTCAGTTTATGAAGCGATGGTAAGAATGGCCCAGGAATGGTCACTGAGGTACCCTCTGGTTGACGGACAGGGTAACTTCGGCTCGATCGACGGCGACAGTCCCGCTGCAATGCGATATACTGAAGCAAGGCTGCGCAGGATTGCAGAGGAGACACTTGCCGATATCGAAAAAGAAACAGTCGATTTTCAGCCCAACTTTGACGATTCACTTACAGAGCCAGTGGTGCTTCCCACGAGGGTACCCAATCTGCTCGTAAACGGGACTTCGGGAATAGCAGTAGGGATGGCAACCAACATGCCTCCGCACAACATTTCCGAAATAATCGATGCCACAATAGCCTATATTGACAATAACGATCTTACTACAGAAGATATATTAAAGTATGTCAAAGGACCAGATTTCCCAACCGGAGGTATTATCTATGGTGAACAGGGTATCCGCGATGCATGTGAGACAGGACGTGGAAGGATAGTATTAAGGGCAAAGACCGAAATTGAACTTACACATTCCGGGCGTGAATGTATTATCGTAACTGAGATACCTTACATGGTCAATAAGGCAGAAATGATCAGGAAAATCGCTGATCTGATAAACGAAAAGAGACTTGAGGGTATTTCATATATAAATGATGAATCGGACAGAAATGGCATGCGCATCGTAATAATACTCAAAAAGGATGCTACAGCCAATGTTGTTCTCAACCACCTTTATAAATACTCCTCTCTTCAGACAACCTTCAACGTAAATAACATTGCGCTTGTAAAGGGAAGACCAAAAACACTAAGCACCAAAGATCTGATCCGCCATTTTGTCAATCACAGGCACGAGGTGATCTTACGCAGAACCCGTTACGACCTCGACCAGGCAGAAAAAAGAGCCCACATACTTGAAGGGTTGATAATAGCCAGCGATAATATCGACGAGGTGATCGCACTTATCAAGTCCTCAAAAAATCCCGACGAGGCCCGTGAGAAACTCATGGAGAGATTCAGCCTCTCTGAAATTCAGGCCAGAGCAATAGTGGAAATGAGGCTCCGCCAGCTTACCGGTCTGGAACAGGACAAGCTCAGGGCAGAGTACAAAGAGATAATGGAACTGATAGAATACCTTAAAAGTGTACTGGACAGCACTGAGCTTCAGATGAAGATCATCAAGGATGAGCTATCGGAAATAAAGGAAAAATATGGTGATGCCAGAAAAACTGAAATAGTACCCAATGCCGAAGAATTCAACCCTGAAGATTTCTATGCAGATGATGAAATGGTAATTACCATATCGCATCTGGGATATATCAAAAGGACACCGCTGACCGAATTCAGAAGACAGAACCGGGGTGGAACAGGATCCAGGGGCGGTACAACCAGAGATGAAGACTTCATTGAGCATCTGTATATTGCAACGATGCACAACACAATGCTGTTCTTCACCAGTAAAGGAAAATGCTACTGGCTCAAGGTGTATAATATCCCGGAAGGATCGAGAACAGGCAAAGGCAGGGCCATACAAAATCTTATCAATATTGAACCTGAAGACAATGTAAGAGCATTCATTAATGTAAAAGACCTGAACAATAAGGAATACACCGATAATAACTTTATCGTTCTCTGTACAAGAAAAGGGATCATCAAGAAAACATCCCTGGAAGCCTACTCAAGACCACGCAATAATGGACTGAATGCAATTACTGTCCGCGAAGGAGACGAGCTCCTTGAAGCCAGGATGACTAACGGGAACCATCAGATTATGCTCGCTATCAGATCGGGAAGAGCATTGAGGTTCCCCGAAAAATCCGTTAGACCGATGGGCCGGACTGCCTCGGGTGTCAGAGGTATCAGACTTTCTAATGAAGAAAGCGACTTTGTGATCGGGATGATCACTGTAGAAAACAAGGAAAAAGATATACTTGTGGTCTCGGAAAAAGGCTACGGCAAAAGATCAGATATTGATCAGTACCGGATAACCAACAGGGGTGGCAAGGGGGTGAAAACCATAAATATAACCGAAAAAACCGGATCGCTCATTGCTCTCAAGGATGTTACCGATAATCACGATCTCATGATCATAACCCAGTTGGGAAATATCCTGCGAAGTCCCGTTTCCTCATTAAGGGTAATGGGAAGGGCTACACAGGGAGTAAGACTCATTAACCTGAGAGAAAATGACATTATCGCATCAGTAGCCTGTGTTGAGGTAAACAGGGAGGAAGAGGACCTGATAAACATGGAAAACAAAGAAAAAAACATCAGCCCTGACGAAAATGGCAAAGAATTTGAAGATTAATAAGTAATGTTATAAATTTGAAGCGTTTTTATGTTAATAAACAAATTAAAATTTTAAAATGATAAACATGAAAAAATTATTTCTGCTTTTAGCTGTAATCAGTATTTCTCTTGGAGTGATTGCACAGAAAGGAAAAGTCACTTCAGCCAACAGCTTTATCGATCAGGGTATGCTTGACAAAGCAAAGGAATCTATAGATCAGGCACTTACTCATGAAAAATCAAAAGCATGGCCTAATACATTTTTCGTCAAGGGAAGACTTTGTCAGGCAATATATCAGGCCGACAATCCAAAGTTCAATTCATATTATCCCGATCCTCTTGCCGAGGCATATGCATCATATGAAAAAGCTATGGAACTGGATCCCAAAGGAGGAACAAAGAAAAAAGTCGTTGCCGGAATGGTTTATAATTCACTGGCAATGGATCTTTACAACCAGGGAAGTAAGAAATTTGAAGCCAACGACTATGAAGGTGCCCTTAAAGCCTTTGCTGTTCAGATCAAAATTACAGAAAGCGATCTTTTTGCAGGCGGTATTGACACCGGCATGTATTTCAACGCCGGGCTCGCAGCACAGAATGCAAAAAAATACGATGAGGCTATCAAATACTTTGAGAAATGTGGTGAACTGAAGTATCTGGGGATAAATCCTTACTTCAGAATATATGAATGTTTCCTGGGTCAGGGTGATACCATCAAGGCTGAAGCATATCTTCTCGACCTTCCTAATAAATTCCCTGGCGACAACAGTGTAAACTTCCATATCGCCGACCTGTACCTGAAGAGCAACAAGCCCAATGAGGCATTGAAATATCTCAATCTTGCAAAGGCACAGGATGCTGACAACTACAGCCTCTGGTATGCATCAGGTATTACATATCTCAACCTTGAAAAATTTGACGAGGCAATTGCCGAACTGGAACAGGCTCTCAAGCTGAAATCTGACCTTGCCGAAACACATTTTGCTATGGGCGCCTCATACATCAACAAGGCACAGGCCATGTTCCTTGCAGCAAATGAAATTATGGATGTAAACAAATATGATGCTGCAATCACTGAAGCAAATGCAGTATATGCAAAAGCTCTGCCATATATGCAGAAAGCTTATGAAATCGATCCTAACGATAAATATACCATGCAGAGCCTCAGGGAACTGTATTACAGGCTCAGAATGATGGATGAATATAACACCATCAAAGCCAAACTTGAAGCACTGGAAGGTCAGCAGTAGCAGAATAGAAAGATAAGATCCATCCGGTGGTGACATTTTTACCGGATCATAAAGAATGAAAACGAAAGCCTTTCTGATACATTGAAAGGCTTTCGTTTTTACTGCAGACTGGTTAAACTTTAAAGCAGCAAAATGACAAGAATTAAATTTATCATACTGATCCTGGTCTCTTTCCTGGCCGCATGCAATCGTAATGATGATCCCGGTCCGGCTCAGGTGCAGGGGAGGGTCATTGTCCTGATGTATCACCGTATTACCGAAGGAAAAGCCGGTAATCTGTATGAACGAAGCGCTGCTGATTTTGAATCTGATATACAGTATCTTATTAATAACAACATTAATATCATTGATTTCCAGGACCTTATGGAAATAAAAAATTCAGAAAAGATGCCTGACCGGCATTGTGCCATTCTGACATTCGATGACGGCGATTTTTCATGGTACGAAACGGCTATGCCCATACTGAAGGAATACAGGCTGAAGGCTACATTTTTTCTATGGACAAACATGATGGAAAAGGATTCGTTCCTGAAATGGAGTGAAGTTGAATATATGAGCAACATTATGTATCCGGGGGGAACAAGACCCTTCAGATTTGGTTCACATTCTTTTTCACATCCTTTTCTTAAAGGCAGCAAACTGAATTATGCAGATCCTGATGAATATGAATCCTTCCTGGATTATGAGCTGGGCGTATCGAGGGATATGATAAGAGCTCATGTACCGGTAGACATTGACATTCTGGCACTTCCTTACGGTGATGGGGCAGGAGATCCGGATATAATTGCTGCTGCTGTAAGAAATGGTTATACAATGATCAGGACTTCAATTCACGGATCGATAACAACTTCCGGTTTCGATCCGTTTCAGATACCGTCGCTGCCGATGCTCGATACAACTATTCCTGAGGAGATCGGTTACTATCTTTTTAATTAAAAGGGTTCTGTATTTACCAGTGCGGACCTGCAGATCAATTTTTCAAATCACTCAAAATAGGGGAGCATCAATATTTATACGGCACAGATATTTGATTTGGTTATTATTTTCTATTTGACATAATATTAATTATAGGAAATGCAACATTGTTGCATCCGCGTCTGCCTTTTCAGATATATTGAGATAATGCGCCTATTCCGAAAGCTTCTTAATCGGCCTCATAACAATCTTCCTGAACTCCACTTCCGATCCTTCAGCCTGTATTGCTATCTGACCTCTGTCGGCCGTACAGTCATAACCATAATTCACCAGGTCGCCGTTAACCCATACCTTAATCTCCCTGCCCAGACATTCTATCACCATGGTATTCCATTCACCCAGAGGATTCTCTGAATCATCCGTAAGATTCTTTATGTTACGACGTTTTCCTTCCGTGCCTCCCCATTCTGCCCTGGGACCGCGCCGGGCCTCCATGTCAGGTGTTGTGATGTCTTCAGCAATACACCAGAAATCACCCGCACTCTGATGCTGCATCTGAACTTCTATCGACTGAGGGAACATCTTATACAATGCCCTCGGCGTGGATGAATGCACAAGAACACCGCAGTTGCCGGGCTTACCAGGGAAACGATATTCAACCTCCAGCCGGTAATTAAGGTGGATTTTGTCCGTAATAAGGTGACCTCTCGGTTCACCCAGACTGACCAGCATCCCGTTACGAACAATGAACGGACCTTTCAGAGCCGGATCGTTATCCATCGCAGGAACATCCACATGCCATCCTTTCAGATCCTTTCCGTTGAAAAGCGATTTACCTTTCTTCCCGGCAGCAGCTTCGCCACAGGCGAAAAATATAAGCGCTATTAAAACCAGATAACAATTTTTCATAATATATTGAATTACAGTATTTTAGATAACACGCATTACTGTGAGACCGAATTAATAAATATACGAAAAAATAAAAAACGACGGTGGAAAATGTTAATTGCAGTATTCCTTCCGGAATTTTGAAAATAACAAATTAGCTTTTCTGTTATCTGATTTTCATCATTTTATAAATCACCTCACCCGTGCTTACCTGGTTTCCGGCAGAAATCTTGTAGAAGTATATCCCAGCTCCTGTGGGTGAACCGACACCCTTAAGTCCATCCCAGGCAATTTCATGCAGTCCTGCAGGCTTAACTTCATCTTCCAGAACCACTAACTGTTGTCCGGTTGAATTTATGATTGTAACGGTAATACGGGCATTTCCTGTTAGATGGTATTTAATGGTTGTGGAATTAGTGAAGGGATTTGGATAATTCGGGTAAACTGTCAGAAGATCCGATGACCGGCCATCAGACCATATCTTGTCATCTTTCCCCGGTGAACCACCTGTTTTGTGTGAAGCCCTCCAGTATTCTGACAGATTCTGATCGTTATCCGGATCATAATCAACAGGAACAAGTGAATATCCCTGTCCGTCAGCTTCTTCAGGCCATGACCCCCCATCTCCATAGAGAATATTACAGATCGTATCTCCCGTCATCGATACGACAATTATGTTCTCCCCACCGTTATCAAGCTGACCTTTATATATTCCGTCTGGCCATAAACCATAATGTTCCCTGAATTTCTTCCCATCCGATGCCAGTACTGTAAATTCCCCGGGCTTCAGAGGAGTGTCCTCAAAAAAACTGAATTCAACACCCGATACAAATTTCACATCCTTGAGATTCAGAACCGAACTCCCTGTATTTTTGATCTCGATAAATTCCAGGTCGCGCTCATCTGAACCTGCTGCTTCTGCAGGATGATAATGTATCTCTGTTATTTTCAGGTTCTTAAGTTCCTCCGGTACGACATAATATCTTTCAGTTGCAGCACTCCACACTCCTCCTGACTGGCATCTGGCCCTAATATGAACAGATCCTTCAAGGTATAGCGGACTTGTGTACCTCAGGGCTTTTGGTGAAACAGCCGGCACAGGATCCCAGATAACAGGATCGCTGCCATCGGTGGTATAGTAGATATCACCTGAAGCTGCTGAGAGACTGACAACCGAATACTGCTGAACATAACCCGACTGTGCCGGATTTCCATTAAGTTTTACCAGCGGTGCGTCCACTGCCGGGAACAAACCCTCGTTTCTGAGACTTTGAATAAAACTGGCCGTTCTGTTAGGGAAATAAGTGTTAACGATATAATCTTTCTGCGGCAGCCAGTGCGTTTCTTTTGTATATAATTCAAAAGGTCCTGTATTCCATGCATGTACATCGCGCCTGTAATCGCCCCAGCGCGCCGACTCAGCATGTATGGCCTTATCTATCTCACCGGCACGATCCTTCCATATACCCAGGGCTTTTTCAGATGTGAGGACTCCCCCGTCGAAACAATGCCTTTGCACCCTGTCGGCAAAAAGACGCTTGAAATCATCATTTTCCAGAAGCTTTCTGAAAACCCGGCTCGGCCGGTTGTTGTTATTTTCACTGAGTATATTGATGTTGTAATCTTCTATCATGTGCTCACCGTCCCATGCAAAAAATTTAAAGCCTTTACCAGGATAATTCCTGTTTCGCATGGCAACCCAGTTATGGTGATCCCAGTCCCAGTTACCACCGTAAAAATGAAGAAGCATGTAATCAGCAAGATTTGTAACGTCAACCAGAGCTTCACCATCATTATTAACTGTTCCGTCAGGATTCTTTCCCTGAATCTTCTGATAAGCTTCGTTGGTCGAAAGCCCTGCATTAGCCATGGCCATCATTGTGTTCCACGCAGTTATGGTACCGTCTGATACTTCAGCATAATCCTTTATCACATCATAATCCTCGTACTTTCCTCCCAGATACATTTCGGCAAAACGGCAATCCAGTCTCTCCGACGGATTGTAAACACCCCAGTAAAGGCCGTTGAGAAAAAGATGAGCAAAGAATCCATGACTAGCAAAATGTCCCATCTCGAGATGGGCATCCTTAGTCCAGCGGTCTCTTAAATACTGTGCCATAGATCTTTCACTCGTGCTCCAGTGAACCCATGTATTACCGAATCCCCCTCTCAGTATTATCGTATTCTGAACTGAATCGGCATCAGCTCCAAAAAAAGGATAAACGAGTTTCTGCGGACCAAATCCTGTTTTAAAGGTGAGCCGGAATGAATGTTTGGGATTCTTTTCAGCTCTTCTTCCATGATTACCCTGTATTTCAAGCGCACAGTCTATCTGCAGAGATTCAGAACCTTCGGCATCGAAATACTCCATCGAGGCAGGTCTCTCCCACCCGTAGCCCAGACCATTGGTGGTATTCGTCAATGGCGGTCCTGTATAGATATATATTCCCCCTGTAAGAGGGTCCTGGCTTTTTGAAAAAAGGTTATCCCTGTCGGTGACAATTGATATGACCGGAAGACTTAACAATCCGGCCTTAACGGAATCAGCATAGCCAGGCATAGCCATGATCTCAGGGTCCATTTCATAATCCGCTGGCGCCGTACCTGATAATGCCGTATAGGGCCCCCATTCTGAAGGATAAGCCTCCGGATCGTTTGGCTGCCTAACTATATCATCGGCAAACAGGTAGGTGCTTGTGGAGACTTTACCTGCTGTACCGTTATTAACTTCCACTGCCCTTATAACAGTGGTTGTATCTATCAACAGCGGCGACGTATAGAGTGTTCCGTGAGAAGGGCCGGGCACACTTCCGTCGTTTGTGAAATAGAGATCAGAACCAGACGAAGAGGGAATTATGGTGAGTGCGAAAGGAGTCTCATAAAAGCCGTGCCTATGGCTGAAACGGGGTTGAGCATAGGCAGTTGAGGAAAATAAAAATAAATGTAAAATAGTGACTGACAGAAATATTAAGGCCCTTATCTCAACAAATGATCGAGTAAGGTAACGCGGGACAAAGGCCTTCATGGTCTGAAAAAATAAGCACCAAATGTACTCAAAAATTTCTGTCATTTAAGGGAACAGAAAATATGTGGTCAAAAATTATACCTGAATATATCAGAACAGGAAATGAAAAGACGATTTAAAAGAACAGAGACAGGCAGGTATAAAATAATTTATTTCTATATTGCTGCAAAAGTTGTTTAAAATTTTAATCTGATAAAACTGAGTTATGGCTAATAACGCAATAGTATTCGTAATATTTCTGATAGCTTCATTAGCTGAGCCTTCAGAGACAAAGGTATATGAGTTCAGGGGTGAAGGCCGGACCGGCATTTACCGCGAATCGGAACTTCTTAAAGAGTGGCCGGCTGAAGGTCCCGCAGAGATAATGACCGTTGAAAATATTGGTAACGGATTCGTATCGCCTGTGTTTACTGATGACGGATTTTATATCACCGGCGAGATCGATTCAATGTGCATTCTCTTCAGTTTCAACATGAAAGGAGAAAAAAAGTGGCAGACCGTACTGGGCGAAGAATGGATAAAGGGCTACCGCGGAACACGTTGCACCCCCACGATAGCAGGCGACCATATATACGTGGGCTCGGGCAAAGGCGACCTCTACTGTGTTAACCGCAGAGACGGAAAGATAATATGGTCGAAGGACCTGGAAGATGATTTCGGCGGGATACCTCCCCTTCACGGCTTTTCTGAAGCTCCTGTTGTGGACGGTGACAGGGTTTTCTGGACTCCGGGCGGCAAGGTTCATAATGTGGTAGCCCTCGACAGGCTGACAGGGAAAATAATATGGTCTGACAAAGCCTTCGGAGAAGTCTCAGGATATAATCCGGGGCAGCTCATTAAACTGAAGGACAGAAAGGTTTTCACAACTTTTTCCATGTACCATTTTCTGGGACTCGATGCAAATACCGGCGAATTATTGTGGTCGCACGAACAGGATAACTATCCACCCGAAAAGAGAGGTCCCGGTTATGGCGATTCTCATTGCAACGCAATCCTTTACGAAAACGGCACAATATGGTACACTGAAGGAGACGGCAATTGCTGTGTAAGGCTCACCCTGTCACCTGACGGAAGGAAGATAACGGAAGTATGGAGAAACAAGTACTTTGATTCCTACATGGGAGGTGTTGTTAAGCTCGGTAATCATATGTACTGCGGTGCCAATGCCAGACCTCAGCTAGTGTCGATAGACGCGACAAGCGGACAGCTCACCGATTCGCTTAAAACGGCTCCCGGAGCCATCATCTCGGCAGATGACATGCTATACTACTATAATCAGAAAGGCGAAATGATGCTTGTGAGCCAGGACCAGGGAAAAATGAAACTTGTAAGTTCATTCCGTATCAAAAAGGGTTCCCTTCAGCATTTCGCTCATCCTGTCATTAACAAAGGAGTTCTATATCAGCGGCATGGTAAAGTGCTGATGGCTTATGATATCAGAAAGCAATAGAAAATGGAAAGAATTCAGAAATCCACACTTGCCTTCCTGTCGGATATTAAGACAAACAACAACAAGGACTGGTTTAACGCTAACCGTTCGCGTTACACTGATGCCAGGAACGATTTCGAGGGTTTTGTTCAGGCATTGATCGATGCTATAGTAAAATTCGATCCGATTTTAAAGGGACTTGAAGCCAGAAGTTGCATGTACCGGATAAACAGGGATATAAGGTTCTCAAACGACAAGACTGTTTACAAATCTCATTTCGGAGCTTTCATTGTGAGAGGCGGGAAACAGAACGGGGATCGTTACGCCGGGTATTATATTCATATTGAGCCAGGCAATAACAGCATGGTAGCTGGAGGAGCCTATATGCCGCCGATGCCGTGGCTCACTGCTATCAGGGAGAGGATTGCTGAAGAAGGCGACACTTTAAGAAGGATACTCAGCAACCGCAATTTTATTAAGTACTATACTACCATTGAAGGGAAAAAACTGAAATCAGCGCCAAAGGGATTCCCAAAGGATCATCCTGAAATTGAACTTCTTAAAATGAAAAGCTTCCTGGTTTCAAGGATATTGAAAGACAAAGAAACAACAGAAAGCAATGCCTTTGATCTGATCCTTGAAGGTTGCCGGATAATGAAGCCTTTCAATGATTTTCTGAACGGCCTGTAAAAGAAGGCTTTTAAAAAAACATAAACCGCAAAGATTGCGAAGTTATATGGCAAACTTTGCGGTTTATAAAAGGCTTTTAAAATACCTTCAGCCCCCGGAATGTGATTATCAGTTCAGCTTGTTAGCCGGGATCAAAGCCATGCAGTGATAGAAATTCGAATTTGAATCTCTTGCAAGTTCCTTTATCTCCGTCAAATTTCCGGTGTTAAGGTCTACCTTAACAAAATACTGAACCGAATCTTCATCGTCGTATACGATGGCGTATATGGTTCCGTCGTCATCCTTTTCAAGGTCCATTACATAAATATCTCCGATATCATTCATACCTGGAGAATGGTTGATGGGGTATGTTGCAGATACCTGTCCGCCGGTTAATCCCGACTTAAATATGCTGCTATGAAATTAATGAAGACGGATTATTATCAATAATTGGCAGTCTTTAGTATTTTTAGAGATCCGATGCGTTTAATAATTAAAATTCATATATTTCGCTTTGTAATCTAAAAATGAAAACATGAAAAAGGCAATTTTTTCTCTTTTCCTGATTCTTGCAACGGTAAGCTATCTTTACGGACAAACAGGCACTAAGCTTGAAATAGGACAGAAAGCTCCTGCATGGGTTTTCACTGATGCTGACAAGAAGGAATTCTCGATGGACTCATGGCCTGGTAAAGTATTACAGATCAACTATGTAGACCCGGATGAATCGGACCTTAACGATCCTTTCAATGATGCTATCGACAAAGCTACTGACGTCGACAAAAGAATCAACAAGGATTTTTTCAAAGGCTTTGGTATCGTCGACACCAAGTCGACATGGAAGCCGAACGGTCTCATAAGGATGATTGCCGGAAACAAGGCAAAAAAATATGATACGACGATTCTTTTCGACTATGACGGAGTGCTACAGAGGGACTGGGGAATGCCGAAAGACAGTTACAGTGTGGTGATCGTCGACAAGAACAGGGTTGTAAGAGCTGTTTACAAAGGTCTTATACCCGAGAGCGAACATGAAAAGATCATCCAGCTTATTATAGAGCTGACCAAGGAGTAGTTGGAAGTTGGAAGTTGGAAGTTGGAAGTTGGAAGTTGGCAATTAGTCAGTTAGCTAACACTGGGGTTTCAGTTTACTTCCTGTACGTCAGTTATTTCGTTGCCTATCCTGGCCTTGATTCGTTCAAGGTCGTTTTTCATTGAGGCCACAGCCTGAATAAGTTGTTTTTCAGGGATGACCGGTTCGGGCAGTTCGCTGCTTATATAGTTGACAAACTTCCAGATTTCCTTTACCTCGCTGATATGGACCTCATAGGGTTCATAGGTGGGGTTAAGGGAATATAGTATCAGTTTACCCTCGTTTTTAAGATTATCTTCGACGATCTTGAATACGATTCCATCGTTAATTGTAAATACGATATATGCCTGACCGTTCCTGAGCTCCCTCCAGTCCTGCACAAATTCACCTGTAACCCATGAACCGTCGGGTATCGGATGCATTGAGTCGCCCTTTAACTGGAAAGTCCTGTATTTTCTTTTGCCGGAAAGAAAAGGCAGTCTGAACCTGGGAAGCTCTCCTATGAATTCAGGATCGGCATAACCGGTGGAGTACCCTGCTTTGGCCTTCTCGGGCACCATTTCAATATTTTCAGTATTATCATCGCTGACAGTTGTGGCCAGTACCCTCAGGTTACTTCCTCTTATATAGGCATCATAACCTCGCTCGAGCTCACCCAGCTGACTTTCCGATAGTTTCGACAGGTCGACTCTCAGAAGAGTGTCGACCGACATGTAGTAATACTTTGCAAATGAGACAAGTATCTCTATGCCTGGTTCTGCTACGCCATTCTCGTAGCCGCTGAGAGTGGAACGCTTCAGGTTAAGGGCCACGGCAACATCATCCTGGGTCCTCCCCCTCCTTTTTCTTAAAAATTTTATGTTCGACGCGAAATACATAATAAAAATTGATTATATTGTAATCACAAATCTGATTAATTTCTAATCAAAGATATATGATTGTTTTGAGAAAACAAAATGTTTTGAGAAGAAAGTTACGAGTGACTAGAGTTACGAGTGACTAGAGTTACGAGTGACTAGAGTTACGAATGACTAGAGTTACGAATGACTAGAGTTACGAATGACTAGAGTTACGAATGACTAGAGTTACGAATGACTAG
>JAFGXX010000157.1 GCA_016936435.1 Bacteroidales bacterium | reverse complement strand
TGTCCTCCGCCAGGGGCCTGATCCTGTTCAGGGCCAGAATAATCCTGTAAATGAATTCATTGCGTACATTACCCAGCATCGTATGATCAGGCAGCTCCTTTAGATATGATGCAGCGAGAGACAGAATCCTGATAACATAGTCGCAAAGTCCCGAAGGAGTTGATTTTCTTTCAAAGACAATTGCAAGTTTCTCAGACTTCATAAAATATGCCTCCGAAACATAAACCATGTTATGTGCAATAATTTCCTCCGGTATTTTCTTTTCCTTTTCGTCGAGCAGGTTGTAGATAAGTTCATTTTTAAGTACTGCCACAACATCTGAAAAGCTGAAAAGAGTAATTCCGTCATGCAGGCTTGCATTCCTCTGCAGAGCAAGAAGCTGCTTTACAAGGATATATGCTGAAGTCTGCTTCAGGGGGAAGCCCATCGTAATATTTATATCGGGTATTTCAGGAGGGATACCCGACATAAGCGGTAAAAGGAGATTTTCGTCAGCAAGCACCACGGCAGTGTTATGAGCATTTCCCGGATCGAGGCCGGGAAGCTCCTTCAGAAGGTGCGGAATAAGCTTAACCTGGGCTATGTCGGAAGAGGTTTCTATAACCCTCCTTTTAGACTTTCCAACCTTTCCCGATAGCAGGGTATCATAGTTCCAGTCGGCCGGCATATCATTACCAAAGATCTTTATATTCTTTTTGAGAAAGAACCCTGCTGAATTCTGGCCTTTTTCAGCGATATATGCATTATCATAGTCCCAGTAGAATTTTGCCCTTCCTTTTTCCTTCAGTCTGAGCATTAATTTTTTTTCACACTCATTCAGCGCATTGAATCCAATGAAATGGACCATCTTCCAGCTGCGACCCTTGGTTTCAGATACATCCGGTTCTTCAGCCACTTTTCTGAATATCATCCCTTCGTAGGCGAGATTTTTTTGAAGCAGACGTGACCTGAAACCGGAATATAGTTTTTCAAGAACAGACCATACCGCAATAAACTTTTGTTTTGCCGTGGTCTCTTTTGCAGGTTCAAAATTGGTCCAGAAACGCTTAACCAGCTTTACCTGGTCTTCTGTCAGTCCGCCAAAGAGTTCTTCTATCTCCCTGATATCCCTTACATTCCTGAATAACTTTGATGCATCGGCAAGGTATTTGTCGGTATCGTCAAAATCATTCAGGATTATATCGCCCCAGAAATAAAAATCGTCAAAGTTCCCTGCTGTTTTTGTGATGGTACGGTATACGCTGAAAAGCTCAAAAAGGAGAATTTCATTTTCTGCGGGGATCAGGTCAGAGAGAGTTCTGAAGTATTCATTAATTGTCATTGCAGCAGGAGCCCACACCGGTCGTTTTATTTCTGCCGACAGGTATTTAAGAAAGAAAATGCCGGAGCGGCGGCCGGGAAAAACAAGACAGTGATCGCGAAGGTCATCACCATACCTGTCATGCATTTCCCTTGCTATGCGCTGAAGAAAGTATTCCATGCTTTTATAGCAGTCACGGATTTATGAAACCAGCTTATTCTATCGATTCCCGCTTTTTTGTTTCTCAAATTTAGCTAAAAGGTATCAGGAAGTCAGCTATTGTGAATATATTTGTTTAAACTATAATCTTTCCGATAATGAAAAAAGCACTCGTCATCACCCTTCCCGTATTCCTGATGTTTGCCCTGGTCTCCTGCAATACGGAGAGATCCTTCACTGCCGGGCAGGAGGATCTTTTCGCCGAGGCCACTAAGACCGCACCACTGGTCAATGAAGGCTTCAACCGCTGTCTAAAGTTCGTGGACGGATGGCTTGAACTCCGGGATTCAGCAACAGGTCTGATACCCAGGAATATAAACGATGAACGCAGCAAAGATATGTGGAATGCAAAAGACTGTGCCGCGGATAATTATCCTTTTATGGTACTTACTTCGGCACTGCTCGACCGCGACCTCTTCAACGGAACGATGCGTGACATGCTGGAAACAGAAAAAAGGCTGACTTCCAGGATTGGGAACATGCCTGATACCTGGTCATTTTCAAAGCAGGGATTTGCTGTTGCCGACACTGTACTTCCCGATATCATTTTCGGTTCGGCTGAGTATATTAAAGACGGGCTTATCCCGCTTACTGAATGGCTGGGGCCCAGTCCGTGGCTCGACAGGCTTATCTCCATCCTCGACGACATCTGGAAGTATGCTCCCCTGGAAACTCCTTTCGGAAAGATATGTTCCGACAACCCTGAAGTGAACGGCGACATGCTTCAGAGCCTGTCGAGAGTTTACTGGATCACCGGCGACAGAAAATATCTTGAGTGGGCTGAGAGACTTGGTGACTATTACCTTCTCGGGGATAATCATCCCACGAGGGACTTCAAGGTGCTGCGCTTAAGAGACCATGGCTGTGAGGTGGTATCGGGACTGTGCGAACTTTATGCAACGGTTTCATTTGCCGATGCTCCCAAAAAAGAAATATATAAACCGCAGATATATGAGATGCTCGACCGCATACTGGAAGTCGGACGAAATGAGGACGGGCTCTTTTACAACTCCATCGACCCGGTAAAAGGGATACCTGTGAACAGCGGAGTTGCAGATAATTTCGGATATACCCTGAATGGTTTTTACACCGTTTATCTTCTTGACCACATTGAAAAATACAAAACTCCGGTACACACAGCCCTGGGGGTCCTGAATGAAAAATATAAAAACTTTGCATGGGAAGGCAAAAGCCAGGACGGCTATGCCGATGCCATCGAAGGTGCCCTCAACCTCTATGTAAGAGAGCCTGTTGCGTCAGCACGCGAATGGATCGACAGTGAAACGCAGGTTTTATGGAGCAAACAACAGGAATCGGGTATCATCGAAGGATGGCACGGCGACGGCAACTTTGCCCGAACCACGATAATGTACTGTTTCTGGAAAACGGGAGGCGTTCATCTGGTGCCCTGGCGCAAAGATCTAAAACTCGGGGGCGTGTGGAAGGATAACACCCTATACCTGACCATCAGCGGTGATGATAACTGGAAAGGCAGCATCATGTTTGACAGGAAAAGGCACAGCGAAAACATGAAAATGCCCCTCGACTGGCCCAGAATTAATCAGTTCCCGGAATATTTTACGGCAGAAATAGGGAAAAGCTACCTTGTCACTTCGGGTTTCAGCAAAAAAGACGAGACTGTTCAGGGTGAAACGCTTCTGAACGGACTTCCGGTGAAGGTAAAAGCCGGCAAGACTCTGAAGATCATTGTTCAGCCTTTGTAAAGCCTTCCCTGCCAGGTATCAAGTTCTTCAAGCCTTTTCTCTACAAGGCCAACTATCTGCTCCGTCCGTTTCCTGCCCCAAAGCGAAGAAGTCAGAAAACGGGGAGGTGCTTCTCCCGTAAAACGTTCAACAACGATGGCAGGGTTAAGCCTTTCGAGGAAGCGCACAAAAAAATCGAGATACTCTTCCCATGAGAAAAGATGAAAATCCCCTGGTTTGTCGCGGTATTCTCTTTCCATGGCAGTGCCCCTGATAATCTGAAGCTGATGAAACTTAACTGTCGTCAGAGGCAGTCCTGAAATGATATCCGCTTCGGCCATCATCTCTTCACGTGTCTCACCCGGCAGGCCGAAAATGAAATGAGCTCCCGTATGAATTCCCTTCCGGGCAGATGCTTCAATGGCTTCAACAGCATCATTGTAGGTATGACACCTGTTTATCCTCTTAAGGGTTTTGTCATAACATGACTCCACCCCGTACTCGACGGCAACATAATGATCAGATGAAAGCTCCTTAATATATTCAAGCTTTTCATCATCGATACAGTCAGGTCTGGTACCTATTACGAGTCCTTTAATTCCGGGCACTTCAAGAGCTTCGCTGTAGATCTCCCTGAGCCGGGACAGAGGCGCGTAGGTATTCGTATATGCCTGGAAATATACCAGATACGACTCCGCCTCCCTGTAGCGCCTTCTGTGAAAGGAAATACCTTCCTCAATCTGTTGCCTGACGCTCTTCTCCGGAATACAATATGAAGGGTTGAAAGCATCGTTATTACAGTAGGTACATCCTCCTCTGCCTTTTGTTCCGTCACGGTTCGGACATGTAAAGCCTGCATCGACAGAGACTTTCTGCACCCTTGAGCCGAAGAGCTTCCTGAAATAACCCGAATAGGCATTGAAGCGCCTGTCGTGTCCCCACGGATACTCCTGTCCTGCTTTTATTTTATCTACGGTCATACTTTTATTACAAGATCCTTTTCGACATACCAGATATAACCTTCGCTATCCATAAAACCCATATCTTTCAATAGGTTACAGTATCTGCGCACCTGGACTGCATGTTGCCGGTCAGTATCCTCCCCGAACTTATAATCGATGACCTTCACCTTTTCGCCGTCGAAGATGATCCTGTCGGGACGTCTGATGCTGCCACCGGGAATAAGAATGTCCGCTTCGGTAAATACCTTAACGGAGGGACTGAACCATCCCGATACCTCAGGCCCGGAAACGATATCTCTCAGCCTTTCTGTCATTGTGCTTTTCTCCATGGCAGGAAGCTCGCCTTCTCTTATAAGCCTTTCTACAGCATTTCCGACATCCTCCGGCGTAATGATAAATTCAAGGGCCCTGTGCATCAGTTTTCCATAGTTAATTTTACCGGCAATATCAGTTGTCCCCTGAAGGAAATAACTTTCGCCGTGAAGTCTCAGTCTTAGTGAATCAGGTCTCCTGCACACCTGATATACCCCGATGTTCAATGCAGGTTTCCCGGGAGAGCTTACTGGCACATCCCCGATTCTGCCCATTTCAAATATCTTTGTTTCTTCATCGAAAAACTGCGATAATATTACCCCGGGTCTGTTATCAGGTTTTACAGCTGATCTGAGAGCCTCGGCCAGAAGCGCTGATATACCTTCATTGGAACCAGGTCTGGCTGCCGCATATCCCCATATTACGTCGCGGGCCCTGGTGAGAGCCACATACAGGAGGTTAAGATTGTCGAGAAATGCTGAATACTTTTCCTGCCTCAGGGCATCACCGAAGATAGTCGGATCAGGCTCTCTTTTATAGATAAGCGGCAGAATGCCGGGATCGCTGAATGGCTCATATTCAGGTGGTTTGACCCAGATTATCTCCCTGAACTGTGTATGGTGATCATCATTCCATGATAAAAAAGGCGCTATCACAACCTTAAACTCCAGACCTTTCGATTTATGTATCGTAAATATCCTTGCAGCATTCTGGTTTTCGGGGAGCACCACCGAACTATCGCATCCTTTTTTATCCCACCAGTCGAGAAAAGCATTCAGGTCGTTATTTTTACGGGTCGAATAACCGAGGACCAGATCCTGGAAGCTTGTCAGGTAGGCTGTATTCCAGGAATGGTCACCAAGACCAAAAAAACGGATAATATCTTCAACTGCCTCGAAAAGTGTCAGATGAGCCAGATGATCTATAAATTCGTTACAGCCTTCAGGGAAGATACCCGGTGAATCCTTTCTGAGCGCCTCAGTATCAAGAGCTGCTTTTTCTGCTTCGCCGGAGCCTTTGGAAATAAGCCATAAGCGTAGCATCGCTGCCCTGCTTATATCGTCACCGGGGTTATTCAGTACCCTCATAACGGAAATAATAAAAGTTATAGCAGGAGAGTTGGAAAGGGTCAGAGAATAATCAGATACAATATTGTAATTATATTTTGCCCTTTTTTCAGGCGCGGCGGCGTTGCTGTAATTTACCATGGTATTAAGCACCTCTGTTCCCTGCCGCGAATATCGAACGATTATACCAATATCTGAGGCTGAATAACCTTTGTCCTGAAGCGACTCTATTACTGCAGGAAGTCGTTCAAGCACCTTGTCCCCCCATCCTTTTGATATCTTCTTACGTTCTCTTCCCTTTTCGTCTGTCCTTATGTCGTAATCATTATCCACGAATTCTATCCTCACATATCCTCCCTCCTGTTCACTGGCATCCTCCTGTGCAGCTTCTGCATAAATTTCCCTGAAAGCGGGTGGGTCAGGGTCCTTATTGTACTTTAGATCAATGATTCCGGGCAATGCAGTGAACAGTGTGTTGTTGAATTTTATTATCCCTGTCCGGCTCCTCCAGTTTGAATCCAGTGGAACACTCACGAACTGTGAGGCAGGTATCTGCCTTTCGAGTTCCTTTCCCAGTATCTGCCATTCGCTGTTACGGAACCTGTATATCGATTGTTTTACGTCACCAACAACAAGGTTATCATTGCCATTGCCCATGCTCTCTGCGATCAGGGGCAAGAAATTATCCCACTGCATCCTGGATGTATCCTGAAACTCGTCGATCATATACGTATCGTAGCGGTTCCCTGTCTTTTCATATATAAAAGGTGCCTGATCGCCGGCAGTCAGTTCCCTCAACAGTTCAACAGCATCCGACAGAATGAAGCTATTCTCCTGGGTGGCTATCTCCCTTACTTTTCTTAAAATATCGGAGAGTATTCCAAGGGCATATATATTTGACAGTATTTCCCTGGCGCTGTTGTAAAAGATAAGGTTTTTCTCATAGAAGCTCACCGCTGCGCTGAGAATAGTGCCCAGTCCCCCCTCCACTGCCTTTTCCAGGGCCGGGGCTGTCTTTCCTGTTGTCCAGCGCGGCGGATCGGCGAGCGCGGCTCGCACATAAGTGTTCGGCTCGACGATTATACCGGATGCCAGAGAATGGACGAAACCAGGAACACCCTTACCCTTATAGTAGAACATATCGGCGGCAAGGTCAAAATCAGCAAATAGTTTTTCACACTCCCTGCCTGCGCTGAAAAGCGTCTTCTCGAAATCATCCTTCACTTTTTTAAGCTTGCCGATAAAAGCAAGGAGGTATTTTTTATCTGAAAGTTTTTCTCTTTGCGGTTCAGACAGAAGCTTGAATTTTTCACTGAAAAGTTCTCCGGCAAGTTTTATGATCTCATCGCGCGGGTTCCAGCTTTTTTCCTCTGAAAGCTTTGACCGCACATATTCATTCAGCCATTCCCTGAGTTCAGGATCGGAGGCCGAAGAAGCTATGGTCTGATCGACGGCTTCGGCAAGTATCAAACTGTGATCCAGTTCGATACTGAATCCTGAATTCAACCCTGATTCCCTCGCAAAGGCTCTTATGACCTTCTGGAAAAATGCATCTATGGTACTTACTGAGAACCTGGAATAATCATGGATAACTGAATTCAGTATGTCTCCGGCCATCTTTGTGACCTCTTCAGCGCTTCTGCCCGTTTCCTTCAGTATACCTTCAAGGTATTTCGACTTGCCTCCCTTAGCAAGGGTAAAGAGCTGATCAAGTATTCTGCTCTTCATTTCGGCAGTTGCCTTGTTGGTAAAGGTAACGGCAAGGATGTTCCTGTAGCTATCCGGGTCTTTGAAAAGGTGCGAAAGGTATATTGAAGCAAGCCGGAAGGTCTTTCCCGAGCCGGCGGAAGCACTGTATCTGGTTAATGTACCTGTTCCCATGGAGCTTAAAGGTATCAAAATTTTGGAGATCACTGCTCTGCTTTTGTTATCTTTGCCCTGTGAAAAAAAAGGTCATAACAGGATTATCGGGAGGTGTCGATTCGGGTGTTGCAGCATGGATGCTGATTCAGCAGGGTTATGAGGTAGAAGGGCTCTTTATGAGAAACTGGCACGACACTACAGGTCTTCTTCAGAGCGACTGTCACTGGGAAGATGACCTGATGTTTGCCGAGATGACAGCATCGAAGCTAGGAATTCCCTTCCACTTTACCGACCTGAGTGAACCGTACAGGAAAAGAGTCATCGACTACATGTTCTCCGAGTATGAAAGAGGACGTACGCCAAATCCTGATGTACTCTGCAACAGGGAGATCAAATTCGATTCTTTTGCTGAAGAAGCGAAAAAACTGGGAGGCGATTTTGTTGCAACAGGACACTATTGCAGGAAGGAAGAAGTAAAAGCCGGCGAACAGACTGTTTACCGTTTGCTTGCAGGAAAAGACGACAGCAAGGATCAGAGTTATTTTTTATGCCAGGTAAGCCAGCAGCAGCTGGCCTTTGCTCTTTTTCCGGTAGGCAACATGACGAAGGTGGAAGTGAGAAAAGTGGCTGCAGATATCGGCCTGGCAACGGCACAGCGCAAGGATTCGCAGGGAATATGTTTTGTAGGAAAAGTACATCTGCCCACCTTCCTTCAGCAGAAGCTCCGGGCAAAAGAAGGAAATATAGTTGAAATACCGGCATCAGCTCCTTTCACTAAATGGGAACCGGGACTTCCCGGGGAAAATATAACAGAAGATGAACTGGTTAAGATGGTAAGTCCCCATGATTTTTCAGAATTTCAGGGCAAAATTACAGGAACACACAACGGAGCTCATTTTTTCACTATAGGGCAAAGGAAGGGAATAAATATCGGCGGACATAAGGAGCCTTTGTTTGTTACAGGCACCGATGTGAACAGGAACATTCTGTATGTGGGTGAAGGTCAGTCGCATCCCGGATTATACAGGAAAGGCCTCTTTGTAAGAAATGACGAGATTCACTGGATAAGAAAAGACCTGGCCATGAACAATGGCGAAAGTCGTGAATACATGGTAAGGATAAGGTACAGGCAGCCCCTGCAGAAGGCAAAGCTTTACCTGCGTGACAATGGCATGTATATAATATTTAACAAGTTACAAAGAGGCATTGCCCCCGGACAGTTCGCTGCGTGGTACGAGGGCGAGGAGCTTATCGGATCGGGGGTTATTGACAGATAGTTGGGAGTTGGGAGTTGGAAGTTGGAAGTTGGGAATTATTAGAAAGTTTGCCAACTGCCAACTTAAAACTGCCAGCTTAAATATACCATTTAGTCGTACATCAGCGGGATGAAACGATCGCTGTTTTCAACTCTTTGACCATCTTTCGTAGTTCTTCTAGCTGTTTTTGCTGCTCCGCGATCTGAGTTTGTTGTTCTTTGACAGCTTCTGTAAGAAGGGCGGTTATTTCTGCGTAATTGACACCTTTGTAACCATCGACCGGATTAGTGAAAACCACCTCAGGGAGCACTTCTTCCACTTCCTGGGCTACGAAGCCAATTCTGTTACCGGAGTCTTCCTTTCCCAGCCAGTTGAAAGTCACTCCCTTGAGAGCCAATACTTTATCCAGGGCTTCTTTAATTGATGAAATATTTGTCTTCAGCCTGGCATCTGAGGTGGTTACAGTAAGAACCCCGTCAGCTGTTATGTTAAGCGGAGCTGAATATTCTCCCGATCCCACAGCACGGAATTGTGCATTTCCCCTGACATCTAAAATAACATGGGGGATTGGTTCCTGTCCGATGGTCATAATGCCATCTGAATTAATATTCAGGTGCTCTCTCCACGAATCAATTCCATCATGATAAACAAGAGCAAATGCGCTGTTTGCTTTCCTGTGGTCGATTTCCCAGTACTTTGTCAGTTCACTTTCCTGGGACATCAGCTTGATCTGAGAATAGTTCCATGGATTGCCCAAACCTTTAACTGCAATAACTCCGCAGTCTTCGGGATTATTCACAGAAAGATCGGTAGCATCAAAAGGATGAGTACCTATACCGACTTTACCGTTAATCCTTAACATATCCTGGAAAAAATTACCGAAGAGAAGCACCTGGGTACTGTCGCCCGAGTTTGCATCAACGATGAAATATCCTGAACCTTTCTGATAGACTCCCGTAGAATAACCAAGGAACACATTAAGATCTCCTCCGTAAATACTTCCTGCTCCGTTACCAATGTATACATTTGAGTTTCCTGAACCTCCTCTGCCAGCATCCATACCCAGCAAAACATTCCCGTTTCCAAGAGTACCTTCTGCTCCTGCCCATGAGCCGAGGACAACATTAAATTCCCCGTTTATATTCCCCATGCCGGCAGATTCGCCCAGAAAAAGGTTGTTATCTCCTGTGAGTGAATTCTTTCCCGAATTTGTGCCGATAAAGGTATTCCCGAAGGAATTGCTGAGTGAATATCCGGCGTCGGAACCGATGAATACGTTTGAATTTCCTTCAGCGTTGCTATGGCCGCTCTCAAAGCCTATCATTACATTATTGAAAGAGGCCTGGTTTGAAAATCCGGCTTCGAAGCCGATAAAGACATTGCTGCTACCCAGGGGACTGTTAAATCCGGCCCCGTTACCGATAAAAACGTTGGAAAAACTCTCCCCTTCTGATTCGCTGTAATTATACCCGCAGAAGGCACCCAGAAATACATTCTTGTGACTCTGAATTGTTTGTGCACCGGCATTATCACCTATGAAAGTGTTCCCGAAATCTCCCATAAACCTGTAGCCGGCATTGATACCGATGATTACATTCGAGAATCCTGTCTGGTTCAAATAACCTGTTTTATTTCCTATAAAGACATTATTGAATCCGGAAGTATTTGAGACTCCCGCTCTCGATCCGATGAAAACATTATCTTCTCCTCCGCTGTTTTTAAGTCCGCATCCTGTTCCCAGAAAAGTATTGCGAGAGCCTGAAAGGTTGAAATAACCTGTCGAATCACCTACGAAAGTATTGTTGTTTCCTGAATTATTGGTATAACCTGAAAAACTTCCCAGGAATGAGTTGAAAACGCCTACTTCATTTGATCTTCCGGCCTGGTAGCCCAGAAATGTATTAAAATTACCTTCCGTGTTGCTGAAGCCGGTTTCATACCCCAGAAACAGGTTTCCTGAGCCTTTGGAGTTATTATAACCGCTCCTGTAGCCTATGAATGAGTTGCTTCCTCCTTCCGTCAGGTTTATGCCGCTTTCGTAGCCAAGAACAGAATTATAGACACCTGTGGTTATAAGACTCCCGCTCAGGTGACCGATGAAATAATTTTCAGGGGTAAGAGAAGTGAAAG